>CANGUQ010000339.1 GCA_947456915.1 Betaproteobacteria bacterium | reverse complement strand
TCAGTGTGCTGCGTGCGGTGATCAGGCCGTTGCTGCGTGCGGCATTCACGCTGCTGTTCAGGGTACGGGTGCGCGGCGACGCCGCACCGCTGTCGCAGCCGCGGCTGGTGGTGGTGGCGAACCACGAATCGTTTCTCGACGGTCTGGTCCTCGGGCTCTATCTGCCGATCGATCCGGTATTCGTCGTGCACAGCGGCATCGCCGCCAACCGCGGGTTCCGGCTGGTGCTCTCGCTGGTCGACTACCTGGCTGTCGATCCCACCAGTGCGATGGCGATGAAGACCGTGGTGCGTCTCATCGAGAGCGGGCGTCCGGTGGTGATCTTTCCCGAAGGCCGCATCACCGTCACCGGCAGCCTGATGAAGGTCTACGACGGGCCGGCTTTCGTGGCCGCCCGTACCGGTGCGACGATCGTGCCGGTGCGGCTCGACGGTCCGGCACGCACATGGTTCAGTCGCATGTCGGGCCGCTATCCGAAGCGCCTGCTGCCACGCATCACGATGTCGATCGAGCCGGCCACGCACATCGAGATGGGCAGCGAGGGGGCGGCGCGCGTGCGCCGGCGCCGCGCCGGCGAGGCGATGCGCAGAGTGATGCAGCAGATGCTGTTCAGCTCGCAGCCGAAGGTGAGTCTGTACTGGACGCTGCTCGACGCCATCGCGATCCACGGCCGCCGCCGCCGGCTGGTCGAGGACGTCAAGCAGATCGAGTACTCGTACGGCGACATCCTGAAGATGACGCTGGTTCTGGGCCGGCTCGCCAGCCGCCACACGCAGGCCGGCGAGCGGGTGGGCGTGCTGCTGCCCAACCTCGCCACCACCCTGGGGCTGCTGCTCGGGCTCTCGGCGATGCAGCGCGTGCCGGCGATGCTCAACTTCACGGCCGGCACCGAAGGCATGCAGAACGCCTGTACTGCCGCCAGCATCCGCACCGTGTTCACCTCGCGCCAGTTCCTCGTGCAGGCGAAGCTGGAGACGACGGTCGCCGCGCTGCGCGGCCTGAACGTGATCATGCTGGAGGATCTGCGCGCGCAGTTCGGGCTCGCGGACCGGCTGTGGCTGCTGCTGATGCTGGCCGCACCGCGGGTGATCGGCCGTGCGGTGCAGCCGGAGGACCCGGCCGTCGTGCTGTTCACCTCCGGCTCGGAAGGCAAGCCCAAGGGGGTGGTGCTCTCGCACCGGGCGATCCTGTCCAACATCGCGCAGGTACGCGCGGTGATCGACATCTCGCCCGAGGACAAGGTGCTCAACGCGCTCCCGATGTTCCACTCGTTCGGGCTCACCGGCGGGGCCCTGCTGCCGCTGGCCACCGGCGCAGGCGTGTTTCTCTATCCCTCGCCGCTGCACTACCGGGTGATTCCGGAGGTGATCTACGACCGCGGCTGCAGCGTGCTGCTCGGCACCAGCACCTTCCTCGGCAACTACGGCAGGCATGCGCACCCGTACGACTTCTTCCGGCTGCGCTACGTGGTGGCCGGTGCGGAAAAGCTCTCCGACGTGGTCCGCGACACGTGGGTGGAGAAGTTCGGCATCCGGATCCTGGAGGGCTACGGCGCCACCGAGACCGCGCCGGTGCTCGCCCTGAACACCCCGATGGCATTTCGCCGCGGCACGGTCGGCCAGCTGCTGCCGTCGCTGGAGGGGCGGCTGGTGCCGGTGCCGGGCATCGCCGAGGGCGGCATGCTGCACGTGCGCGGGCCGAACCTGATGTCCGGATACCTGCGCGTGGATCGCCCCGGGGTGCTCGAGCCCCCGTCCTCGTCGCTCGGCGCAGGCTGGTACGAGACCGGTGACATCTGCGCGTTCGACGCCGAGGGCTTCGTCACCGTCCTCGGCCGCGTGAAGCGCTTCGCCAAGGTCGCTGGCGAGATGGTGTCGCTCGAGGTGGTGGAGAAGCTCGCCACCGCGGTCGCCCCCGCCTTCGCCCACGCGGCGACGATCCTCCCCGACGCTCAGCGCGGCGAGGCGATCGTGCTGTTCTCGACCGACCCCGCGCTCACCCGCGAGCGACTCGCGCAGGGGGCGCGCGCCGGTGGCGTGCCCGAGCTGGTGCTGCCGCGCACCGTGCAGCATCTGGCGGCACTGCCGCTGCTGGGCACCGGCAAGCCCGACTATCCGGCCCTCAAGGCAAAGGCGCTGGCCCTCGCAAGCTGAGCCGGGTCGCACGCGCAGCGAAACGGCAGGCCCGCAGGCCCGATCGGACGCGCACGTGCGCTGGCGATCCGTGCAGCCCGCTGGAGCGGGATGCAGGCGACCTCAAGTCCGGCGCAGCGTGTCCGATAACCGGACTCCTGGCGAGTGTTCTCGCCCAGTACGAGCCCACCGATGCGTGTTCCCGCCAGCGGCTATCCCGCCCATGTCCCTGGAGCCGGCACGCAGCCGGGCCGGGCAGGTGCCGGCCCGCGCGCCACGGACGGTCACGCCGAGCTGCCAGGGCACATCGGCCGCTTCGCGGTGCGGCGCGTGCTGGGCAGGGGGACGCAGTCGGTGGTCTATCTCGCGCACGATCCGATGCTCGAGCGCGCAGTGGCGATCAAGGCGCTGCCAGCCACGCGCGGCGCCGATGCGCCGCAACTGCTCGCCGAGGCGCGAATCGCCGGACGTCTGCGCCACCCGCACATCGTGCCGGCGTTCGACGTGGGCGAGCACGACGGACATCCGTATCTGGTGTTCGAGTTCATCGACGGCTGCACGCTCGCCGATGTCCTGCGCACGGATGGCGCCCTTGCGCCCGCGCGTGCGGTGTCGATCATGATCGGGATGCTCGATGCGATCGCGCACGCGCACGCACAGGCCATCGTGCACCGCGACCTGAAGCCGGCCAACGTCATGATCGACGGCGAGGACTTCCCGCGCGTGATGGACTTCGGGATCGCGGTGCGCGCGGTCGGCGGTGGGGCCAGCGAGCGGCCCGACGTGCGCCTGGTCGGCACGCCCGCCTACATGGCGCCGGAGTACGTACGCACCGGCGCCAGCGCGCCCAGCAACGACATATTCGCCTGCGGGCTGCTGCTCGCCGAGATGCTGACCGGGCGCCGCGTGATCGTCGCCGCCAGCGTGGCGGAGGCGATCGGCGTGCTGCTCGACGACCCGATCGAACTGCCCGACGCCCCGCACCCGATCGACGAACGGCTGTCGGCGATCGCGCGCAAGGCGATCGCACGCGAGCCCGGGGAGCGCTTTGCCAGCGCCGCACAGATGAAGGACGCGCTGGCGCGCTGGCTCGCCCGCGCCGACGCAGTGGAACCGGTTGCCTCGGGCGAGCGCGACAGCAACAGCACGCTCGAATTCCTGTTCCGGCGCATGCGCCACCGCACCGACTTTCCCGCACTCTCGGCTGCGATCTCCGCGGTCAACCGGGCGCTGGCTGCGGACAGCGAAAACATCTCCAGCCTCGCCAACACGATCCTGCAGGACTTCGCAATCACCAACAAGATCCTGCGCGTGGTGAACTCCGCGGGCTTCGGTGGAATGAGCAGCGGACGCATCAGCACCATCTCGCGTGCGGTTCAGATACTCGGCTTCGACCAGGTACGCAACATCACGACGAGCCTGATACTGGTGGAACGCCTGCAGAACCGGGCGCAGGCCGATGCGCTGCGCGACGAATTCGTGAAGGCGCTGTTTGCCGGCGTGCTCGCGCGCGAGGTCGCGCCGCGCGCGGGGCTGCGCGATTGCGAGGAGGCGTTCGTCTGCGCGCTGTTCCGTAACCTCGGGCGCCTGCTGTGCCTGTTCTACTTCCCCGAAGAGTGGCAGGAGATCCAGCGTCTGCTCCGCGATGAGCGTCATGACGAGAACGCAGCTGCGCGACGCGTGCTGGGCGCCTCGTTCGAGCGGCTCGGCGTGGGCACCGCCGAAGCGTGGCGCTTTCCGGCACGGATCGTGCACAGCATGCGCGCCCTGCCCGGCGGCCATCTGCGCAAGCTGACCAGCGACGATGAGGGGCTGAAGGTGGTGTCGGGCCTGGCCGCGGAGATCTCGGCTGCCGCCTGCGGGCCCGAGGCCGAGCGCGACGCGGCGCTCGCGCTCATCTCCTCGCGCTACAGGGAGGCGCTGGCGCTCGACCGCGAGGAGATCGTGGCGCTGGTCCGTCAGGCGCTGGGCAGCCTGTGTGCATACGCCTCGGCGCTCGGCATCGACCTCGCGCGCAGTCCGCTCGGGCGCACGCTGATCAGCCTCGGCGCCACCGCCAACGACGCACCGGGCGCAGCCCGGACGGGTACGGTCGTACCGGCTGCCGACACCACCGGGATGACCGTGCTCGGCGAGGCCACCTCTGCGCTCGCGCACGGCAGCGCGGTGGCGCGCGATCCGCAGGCGGCCCTGTCCGCGGGGATCGAGGACCTCAGCAGCGCGCTGCTCGATGGCGTACCGGTGAACGAGGTGCTGCGCATCGTGCTGGAGACGATGTACAGGGCGATGGGCTTTCGCCGCGTCGTACTCTGCATCCGCGACGCGAAGGAGAACACGATGACCGGGCGCTTCGGCTTCGGCGAAGACGCGCAGACGGTCTGCAGCCACTTCCGCTTCCGGCTCGACGCGACGCCGGACGTGTTCAGCGTCGCGATCGCGAAGAACGCCGATATCCTCATCACCGATGCCGACGATCCGCAGATCGCGGCGCGCGTGCCGGCCTGGTATCGCGACGCGGTGGGCGCGCGCACGTTCATCGTGTTCCCGCTGGTGGTCAACGCGAAGCCGTTCGGCATGATCTACGCCGATGCGCACGGCATCGGCGGGCTCGATCTTTCGCCCAGCGTGCTGAAGCTTCTGCGCACGCTGCGCAATCAGGCCGTGCTGGCGATCAGGCAGGTCCGGTAGCCGGGCACGCGCGGCGCGCGTTCAGCGGCGC
>CANGUQ010000338.1 GCA_947456915.1 Betaproteobacteria bacterium | reverse complement strand
CGTGGACGGCGCGCTGCACCGGTTGCCGCCGGTGGCGAGCGCATCGGGAGCGCGCTTCGAGGACGCCGCATGGCTGTTCTGGAACCGCGGTGCCGAGGCGCTGTTCCAGCGCAAGCCGGCGCCGCCGGTCAACTGCATCGAGGCGCCAGCGCTGTCGCTGCTCGAGGATGCACGCGTGCGCGCAGTGACGTTTCGCGGCAGCGGCAACGAGCCGGCGTGGGTGCTCGAACTCGGACCGGCACAGCGGGTCTGGCTGTCCCACGAGGGGGGACGCCGCACCGCACACTGGCCCGAACTGCCCGCGGGATCGGGCCCGGTTGCCGGCAGCCGCCGCTACAACGCGGTGGCCGGCGGGCAACGCTTCGTGATCACGGTACTGCCCGACGCCTGCGTCGACGACATGTCCGGCGAACGCCACACGCACACCGTGCAGATCGACATCGACGGGGCGCGACGACGCGGCTGCGGCCGCGAGGTCACACCCTGATTCAGCGCCGCAGCCGCAGATAGATCTCCGGCAGCTTCGCCGGCAGGCTGCCGATCTGATCGAGCACGAGGTAGTGGCCGCGCCCGAAGATCTGCGGCAGGTACTGGTTGGCCAGCGTGTCGACGGTGATGCAGAACGGGTGCACGCCGGCGTTGACCGCTTCCTTGACCGCCATCCGCGTGTCTTCGTGCAGGTAGCGCCGGTCACCGCCGTCGTCGTAGTCCTCGGGGCGCCCGTCGGAGAGCAGCAGCAGCAGCCGGCGCGGCGTCTGCACGCCTTCGAACCGGTGCACTGCGTGGCGGATCGCCGCACCCATGCGCGTGGCGAGCCGCCCCGACAGGCCGCCGACGGTCGCGCGCACGCCATCGTTGAACGGCTGATCGAAATCCTTGATCCGGTAGTAGTTGACGTTGTCGCGATACTTCGAGCAGAAGCCGGCGATGCTGTACGGGTCGCCCACCTCCTCCATGCTCTCGGCGAACAGCAGCACACCCGCGCGCACCGTGTCCACCAGCCGGCCATTGCCGTCGGCGACCGTCTGCATGATCGACGTGGACAGGTCGGCGAGCAGCGTCACTGCGACGTCGCGATGGCGGATCGCGCGACGCTTGTACACGCGCGGCTCGGGCGAGCGCCCGGCCACGCGCTCGCTGACGTAGCGCACGGTCGCTTCCAGGTCGAGATCGTCGCCATCCCACTGCCGCGTGAGCGGCGCCGGACGTGTCGGCTTCTGCGACTGGATCGCCTTCTTCAGCCGCTTGAGCGTGCCGGCGTGGCGATCGGCGAGACGCTGTGCTTCCTGCGGATTGGCCTCGGCGAGCACCTTCTCCGCCACCCACGCCCAGTCGGCCTTGTAGCGGTTCTCGCGGTAGTCCCACTCCGGATACGGGATGCCGCGATCGGGCCCCTTGTCCTTGCCGGCCTGCTGCTGCGGGCGCTCGGCGGTGCGCGTCTGACCGGTGCCCTTGCGGTTGGCGGCGGACTGCGCGTGCGCCGCGGCGCCGCCGCTGTCGTCGGCTTCGGCGTCCTGCGGACCGGTCTCCTGCTCGACCGATTCGCTGTCCTCGTCGTGCTCGCCCTCGCCCTCGCCCGACTCGGACTCCTTCTGCTCGCTGCGTTCGCTCTGGCTGCCCGGCCCCTGCGCCGCCTTGACCTCGCGTCCGATGTTCGGCGAGCGCCCCGGGAGATAGGCGTTCTGTACGTCCTCGGGGGTGTGCGGCTGCGGCAGATCGAGCAGCGGCAGCAGCGAGGCGGCGACGCGGAAGGCGTCGACCACCGTCGCATCGGCCGCGAGCAGGCGACCGAGCAGATGCTCGACCTCGGGGGCGAGCGCCGTTGCGTCGGCGGCCGCTGCCGGGTCTGGCGCGGCGGCAGCGGGGACCCGGCCAGTTGCCATGGTGCCCGACTGGCGCAGCGCGAACTGCAGCGTCGCCTGCGCCAGCGCGTACCAGGCGAGTGCCGGGCCCTCGGGCTGCGGCGCGAGATCGGCAAGCCGCGCCATGCGCCGCAGGTGGGTGGGCGCGATCATCGCGATCGCGTTGTCGATGCGCAGGTCCTCGCACAGATCGAACAGCAGCTTGAAGCGGGCGGCGTCGGCGCCGAACTGCGCGATCAGCGGCTCCCACGAGATCGCCTGCGACTCGGCGACCTTCGCATCGACGCCGATCTGCCTGAACAGCTGCGCGAGCGGTCCCACCGCATAGGTGCCGAACTGCAGGTGTCCGGCCACGTGCAGCACGCCGAGTACCGCGTGCTCGCGATCGGGCAGGGTCACCGGTGCCAGCACGGCGCGCCCGTCGGTCTCGACGAACGGACGGCCCTTGTCCGGTGACCAGCCACTGTCCTGCACCTCGCACGCCTCGCCATACCAGGCGGTGAGCACCATCTTGAGAAAACGCTCGTTCTGCGCGGCGCGAAAGCCCGGCAGATCGTCGAGCAGCAGCCGCAGGCTCTCCTCCGACTCGAGCCGGAAGTACGCCTCGCCGCGAAACCGGTCGGCGGTCAGCACGTCGATGCCGCGACGCGACCATGGCGCGATCGCGCCGGCGCCGAGCAGCGCACGCACGCGCAGCGCGCCCGGCAGGAAAGTCGCGAGCGCGAGGCGGCGTGTGTTGAACAGTTCCTCGGCCGCCCCGCTCAACTGCTCGATGCCGGGTACGCCGTGGCGACCGGCGAGATCGCGCACCGGCGTGTTGAAGTACGCATTGCCGCTCTCGGCGTGCCGGCCGCACCACGCGAAACCGATGTCCGCCCAGCGCATCTCGCCGGTGGCGCCGAGCATCGCGTAGGCGTGGGCGAGATTGCCCATGAAGCCCTCGACCGCCTTCCACGACCCCTGGCAGTCGAGAAAGCGCAGTGCCTGGCGCGTCCACGGCAGCACGGTGCCGGCGGCCGCCGCGACCTCGGGCGTGGCGCGGGCGAAGGCACGACCGGCATCGCGATCGAACTCGAACAGCCGACGGCACGCAGCCAGCCACTCGAGGGCCACTGTGTCCCCGTGCCCGCTCACCGCGGGCAGCGCTGCCTGCGCGTCGCGATGAGCGACGAACGACACCTTCGCCAGTTGCTCCAGCGCCGCGGCAACCGCAGCCGACTGCGCCGGCTGGCCCTGCTCCACACCGCTCATCCGCCTACTCCCGCATTACCCGGCGCGCGACCCAGCGGCCGACCCAGAGCCCGATTCCGAGCAGCAACACGACGCCGACGACGATGTGGTCGTGCGCCTGCACGTCCTGCAGCAGCGCCTCCAGCGCATGGCCGAACAGATAGCCCGCGCCGCCGATCACCAGCGTCCAGATCGCCGCGCCCAGAACGTTGAACACGAGAAAGCGCCACGCCGGCACCGCGCTCATGCCCAGCGCCACCGGCGCCGCGATGCGAAAACCGTACAGGAAGCGATTCACGACGATGATCGCGATGTCGTAGCGGACGATCCAGCCCTTCACCCGCTGCACCTTCGCGTCGACCTTCGGAAACCGGTCGAGGAAGGCGCGTCCGAACTTCAGTCCGAGCAGATAGTAGGCGAGATCGCCCAGATAGGTGCCGATCAGCGCGACCACGCCGACGACACGCACGTCGAGCAGTCCCTGATGCGCAGCGATCATGCCCAGCACCAGTATCGTCTCGCCCTCCATGAAGGTCCCGACGAACACGAACCAGTACCCGTACTGCCGGATCAGTTCCGGCAGGTCCAGACCGAGGCTGGAGAAGAAGTTCACGCGGAAGGTCGCCCCGGCGCGCGCGCGCAGCGCCCGCCGGCGCTGCTACTCGAAGTGCGCGCGCACGATTTCCAGCAGCGCCGCTGCCAGTTCGATGTCATCGGTCACCGGATTGATGATCGCCACCTGGCAGGCGTCCACCGGCGCGAGACCCGCGCTGATCATGTTCGCGGCGTAGACCAGCGCGCGCGTCGAGGTGACCTCGTCCAGGCCGTGATCCTTCAGCGCGCGCGCCTTGCGCGCGACCGACACCAGCCGTGCCGCGGTGTCGGCGTCGAGGCCGGGCACCTCGTTGACGAGGATGCGCCGCTCGGTCTCCTCGGCCGGGAAGTCGAAGTTCAGGCCGATGAAGCGCTGCTTGGTCGAGGGCTTCAGGTCCTTCAGCACCGTCTGGTAGCCCGGGTTGTACGAGATCACCAGCAGGAAGTCCGGGTGCGCCTCGATCTCGCGGCCGGTCTTCTCCAGCGGCAGCCGGCGGCGGTGATCGGTCAGCGGATGGATGATCACCGTCGAGTCGGTACGCGCCTCGACGATCTCGTCGAGATAGCAGATCGCACCGGCCTTCACCGCGCGGGTGAGCGGCCCGTCCTGCCACACCGTCTCGTTGCCCTCGAGCAGGAAGCGTCCGACCAGATCGCTGGAGGTCAGGTCCTCGTGGCAGGACACGGTCACCAGCGGGCGGTTCAGCCGCCACGCCATGTGTTCGAGGAAGCGCGTCTTGCCGCAACCGGTCGGCCCCTTGAGCATCACCGGCAGGCGCTTGCTGTAGGCAGCCTCGAAGATCTCGACCTCGCGGTCCTGCGGCTCGTAGTAGGGCGGCTGCTCGGTCGCTCGCGCGGGCGGTACGATGTCGTGTTCGTTCGCCGGCGGGTTCGACGAGGGCTGAGCGATCGGGTTGTTCATGCGTAGGGCGATGGTCGAGGTGAGAGGTGCGGCCGTGCTCTCTGGCAGGCCATCGAGAATAGCACGTCACCCCCCGGCAGCCCCGGCGGGTGTGACGGCGTCGGCCGCGCGTGCGGCGAGCGCGCCGCGTACCTCGAACGCCACCTCGTCGAGCACGCGTCCGTCGGCGGCGAGCAGCTGGAGCCGGTGGCGCCCCGGCCGTGGCAGCCACGGCAACGGTTGCTGCGCCGGCCCGAGCGTGCGG
>CANGUQ010000337.1 GCA_947456915.1 Betaproteobacteria bacterium | reverse complement strand
CGCCGCTCGACCCGGCGTGGCTCAAGCGTCTGCTCGGCGCGAGCGAGCGCAAGCCGTGAGCAGCGCAGCGCTCGCGGTGCGCGCCGCGCACGGCGGCAGACCGGCCCGGCTGCTGTCCATCGCCCTGATCGCCTCGATGCTGCTGCCTGCGGTCGCCGCCGCGCAGGGGCTGCCGGCGATCACCTCGACGCCCGGCGCCGGGGGCAGCCAGACCTATTCGGTCACGATCCAGACGCTGCTGTTCCTGACCGCGATCACCTTCATTCCGGCAGCGCTGCTGATGATGACGGCCTTTACCCGCATCATCATCGTGCTCTCGCTGATGCGTCAGGCGATCGGCACGCTGCAGGCTCCGCCCAACCAGGTGCTGATCGGGCTTGCGCTGTTTCTGACCTTCTTCGTGATGGCGCCGGTGTTCGAGCGCGCCTGGCGCGATGCCTACGTGCCGTTTGCCGAGAACAGGATCGACATCGTCCAGGCTGGTGAACGGGCGATCGTGCCGTTTCGCGAATTCATGCTCAAGCAGACACGGCAGGCCGATCTCGCGCTGTTCGTGAAGCTGTCGAACACGCCGCCGCTGCAGGGGCCGGAGGAGGTGCCGCTGAAGGTGCTGGTCCCGGCCTTCATCATCAGCGAACTCAAGACGGCGTTCCAGATCGGGTTCGTGATCTTCATCCCGTTTCTGGTGATCGACATGGTGGTGGCGAGCGTGCTCATGTCGATGGGCATGATGATGCTCTCGCCGGTGATGATCGCGCTGCCGTTCAAGCTGATGCTGTTCGTGGTCGTCGACGGCTGGGGGCTGCTGATGGGCTCGCTGGTGAGGAGTTTCCAGACATGAATGCCGAGGATTTCGTCGCGGTCGCCCGCCAGGGGCTGGAGATCACGATCCTGCTGTCGCTGCCGCTGCTGCTCGCCGCACTGGTGACCGGGCTGCTGGTCAGCGTGTTCCAGGCAGCGACCCAGATCAACGAGATGACGCTGTCGTTCATTCCGAAGCTGATCGTGATGTTCGCCGTGGCGGTGCTCGCCGGACCGTGGATGCTGCAGACGCTGGTCGACTACACCCGCCAGCTCTACGAGAGCATCCCCGCGCTGGTGAGCTGAGCGGCTGCCGCGCACGCCGGCGCGGGTGTCGTCGATGATCGAACTCACAACGGCCCAGTGGAACGCGCTGCTCGCGGCCTACCTGTATCCGTTCGCGCGGGTGATGGGACTGCTGGTCACCGACCCGGTGCTGGGCAATCGCGCGGTGCCGGTACGCCTGCGCATCGGGCTCGCGCTCGCGATCGCGGTGATTCTGGCTCCGGCGATCGGACCGTTGCCCGCGATCGACCCGGCATCCCCGTTCGGGCTGGCCATCCTCGCGCAGCAGGTGCTGATCGGCATGGCGATCGGCTTCGCGCTGCGGGTGATCTTCGCCGCGGTCGAAATGGGCGGACAGGTGATCGGACTGCAGATGGGACTGGGCTTCGCCACCTTCTTCGACCCGCAGACCTCGGCGCAGGTGCCGGTGGTCGGGCAGTTCCTCGGTCTGCTGGGCGTGCTGGTGTTCCTGTCGATCAACGGGCACGCCGTGATCCTGTCGACGCTGCTGGAGAGCTTTCGCATCCTGCCGATCGGCACGCTCGGTGTGGACAGCGAGGGCTTCGCCCGCTATGCGCAGTGGGGCTCGCAGATCTTCCTGATCGGGCTGATGCTCGCGCTGCCGGTGGTGGCCACGCTGCTGATCGCGAACTTCACGCTGGGGATCATCTCGCGTGCCGCTCCGCAGATGAACATCTTCGCCGTCGGCTTTCCGTTCACGCTGCTGGTCGGGCTGGTATCGCTCTACCTGATGCTGCCGCACTTCCTGCCCCTAATCGAGCGCTGGTTCGCCGCAGGCGCGGAGACGACGATGCAGCTGCTGCGAGCACTCGCGCTGCCGTGACGGCTGATGCGGCGCGGTGCGGACCCCGGTCGGGGGCAGGCCGCGCAGGCTGACAGCCCGGACGGACGATGTTTCGACGTCGGCCGACCGCGAGGGGTAAACTAGAGAGTTCCTCGCTTACACGAGAGTGCGTTCATGTTTGCTGGCAGTCTGGTTGCAATCGTCACCCCGATGCGTGCGGACGGCGCGCTCGACCTCGTGCGGCTGCGCGCGCTGATCGACTGGCACGTCGCCGAGGGCACCGAAGGTATCGTGATCGTCGGCACCACCGGCGAGTCGCCGACCGTGGACGTCGACGAGCACTGTCTGCTGATCAGGTCGGCCGTGGAATACGCGTCCGGCCGGGTCCCGGTGATCGCCGGCACGGGCGCCAATTCCACCTCCGAGGCGATCGCGCTGCAGCGCTACGCGAAGCAGGTCGGTGCGGCGGCCGGTCTGTCGGTGGTGCCCTACTACAACAAGCCGACGCAGGAAGGCCTGTACCGGCACTTCACGGCGATCGCGGAGGCTGTCGATCTGCCGGTGGTGCTCTACAACGTGCCCTCGCGCACGGTCGGCGACCTGGCGAACGACACCGCCGTGCGTCTGGCGCAGGTACCGGGCATCGTCGGGCTGAAGGAAGCCACCGGCGACCTGTATCGCACCGGCGATCTGGTGCGCCGTCTGCCACCGGGGTTCTGCCTGCTCAGCGGTGACGACGCCACCGCGATGCCGGCGATGTTCAGCGGCGCGCACGGGGTGATCTCGGTCACCGCGAACGTTGCTCCGCGCGCGATGCGGTCGCTGTGCGATGCGGCGCGTGGCGGGCGCGTGCACGAAGCGCGAGCGGTCAACGACTGCCTGCTCGGGCTGCACAAGCATCTGTTCGTCGAGGCCAATCCGATTCCGGTGAAGTGGGCCCTGGAACAGATGGGGCTGATCGAGGGGGGTATCCGCCTGCCGCTCACGCCTCTTGCACCGGCCCACCACGCGATCGTGCGCACGGCGATGCAGCAGGCCGGGCTGCCAGGCGAACGCACTGGAGAGCGGTCATGATCCGACCCGTCTCGTCGCGCCGGCCTGTGGCGGCGCTCGCGCGCGCAGCGGCACTCGCGCTGGTTGCCACGCTCGCGGCCGGTTGCAACACCCTGTCCAGCGTGTTCGAGGGGCGGCGCGCCGACTACAGCAAGAGCGGGCGCCTGCCGCCGCTGGAGGTGCCGCCCGATCTGAACCGTCCGCAGACGGACTCGCGCTTCAACGTGCCCGATGTGGCTGGGGCGCCGGGCAGCGCGACGTTCTCCGAGTTCGATCGCCAGCGCCAGGCCAAGCCGAAGCCGGGCGAAGGCGGACTGCTGCCGGTGGTCGACAAGCTGCGCATCGAGCGTTCGGGCAACGAGCGCTGGCTGGTGGTGCCGGGGGCTCCGGAGCGGGTATGGCCGGCGATACGCGACTTCTGGGTCGAAGCCGGATATCTGATCGCCGCCGAGCAGCCCGAGGCGGGCGTGATGGAGACCGACTGGGCGGAGAACCGGCCGCGGGTCAACGAGGGTGGCCTGCGCGGCCTGTTCGATCGCGTGATCACCAGCGCGCGCTCCACCGGCACGCGTGATCGGTTCCGTACCCGGCTCGAGCGTACTGCGGACGGATCGACCGAAGTCTTCATCAGCCACCGCGGGCTGGAAGAAGTGCAGAGCGGTACCAACAGCCCGGTATTCGTGTGGCAGCCGCGGCCGTCCGAGCCGGAACTGGAAGCCGAGATGCTGCGCCGCATGATGGTGCGCTTCGGTGCGCCCGAGTCGGTGGCCAAGGCGAGCGTCGCCCAGCCGCTGCAGGCGCGTGCCCAGCTCGGCAAGACCGCCGACGGCACGCCGGATCTGGCGGTGTTCGACGACTTCGACCGGGCATGGCGCCGGGTCGGTCTGGCGCTCGATCGCGTGGGCTTCACCGTCGAGGACCGCGATCGCTCGAAGGGCATCTACTTCGTTCGCTATGCCGATACCGACGCGGCCGGCAAGCCCAACGCCGGTGCGTTGTCGCGGCTCGCGTTCTGGCGTGATGGCACTTCGGCGAAGAAGGCCGAACAGTTTCGCATCCTGGTGCTGGAGGCCGACAACGGCAGCCGGGTACAGGTGCTCAACAGCACTGGCGGAGCCGAGCGCTCGGAGACCGCACAGCGCATCCTTACCGTTCTGCTCGAACAGTTGCGCTGAAGCCTTGCGCTTCTGTTCGATCGGCAGCGGCAGCACCGGCAACGGGTGGCTGATCGAAGCCGGGAGCACCCGCGTACTCGTCGACTGCGGCATGGGCCCGTCGCTGCTGCTCGCGCGGCTGGACCGCGCCGGTGTGTCTCCGGAGACGCTCGATGCGCTGCTGATCACCCACGAGCACGATGACCACGTGGGCGGCGTGCGGGCATTCGTGCGCCGCTACCCGGTGCCGGTGTATGCGACGTGGGGTACGTTGCGCGGGGCGGGTCCGGCGCTGGAACTGGCCGTACCGTGCTGCGAGATCACCCCGTCGGTGCCGTTCGCGGTCGGCGGACTCGAGGTGCTGCCGGTGCCGGTGCCGCACGATGCGCGCGAGCCGGTCCAGTTCGTGCTCGGCGACGGGGCCCGCCGGCTGGGAGTGATCACCGACCTGGGGTCGATCACCCCGCACGTGGTACAGGCGTTCAGCGGCCTCGATGCACTCGTGCTCGAGGCCAATCACGACACACGGATGCTGCAGCAGGGCGCGTACCCGCAGTTCCTGAAGGAGCGCGTCGGCGGGCGCTTCGGCCACCTGTCGAACGATGCATCGGCACGACTGCTCGCGGCAGTCGCGCACCCGCGGCTGCAGCACGTGGTCGCCGCCCACCTTTCGCTGAAGAACAACACCGAGACGCTCGCGCGCGAGGCGCTGGCCACGGTGCTGGGCTGCACGCCGGACTGGGTGGCAATCGCCCGCGATACCGGACT
>CANGUQ010000336.1 GCA_947456915.1 Betaproteobacteria bacterium | reverse complement strand
CAGTACGCCCCCCGGGCGTACCCGGTTCAGCGCGGCGCCGGCGGCAGCCAGTCCACGGCCTCCAGAAAACCGGCCCCTCCGTCGTCGCAGACCAGGCACGTCGGCCTGCCGCCCTGCAGCCGGATTTCCACGCCATCCTCGAACAGCGCAATACGTTGCCCTGACACTCGCTGATCGTCGCCGCGCGAGACACGGCTGTAGACGCGGTACTCGACGCCGCCGTGGCGGAAGACGACGGCGGTGAGCCCTCCGCCGGCCAGAGGCGCCTCGAGCAGCGAGAACTCCCCGGGACGCCCGCTCGCTGGATCAGGGTACACGGCGTCCAGGCTCTGCTCAGAACCCATGCGAAAGACGAGCGCCCGGTGCACGGGCGAGGGCTGGCACAGCGACACGAGCCGTGCGCCGATCCGGCAGGAAAACACCACCGTCTCGCTCGTCGTGCACAGCGTGGCGCTCGCGTTTTCGCCGAGCCGACAGCATGCCGCGTCGACCTCGGCGCAATCGCCCGAGGCCGGATCGAGGCAGAGCCGCGTCGAACCGCCGGACCCATCGACCGGATGAATACGCGCCGGTGCAGACGCCGCCCGACACACCGTCGAACGACGCATGGCGCCTGCCGGTTGCCCTGAGGGGCATACCCCTCACCCGCGCGCACTGGAGATTTAGCGAGAAATCGCGGCGATCAGCGCTTCGACCCGCGCAGGCAGGTCGCTCCAGCCGAGGATGGTCGAGTGATCGAGTCCGGGCACGGCCTCCGAGCGCGCGTTCACGCGGCGCCCGGCCGCCGCCTCGGACCAGCGCTGGGCGTAGAGCGGCAGCGTGTTGTCGTCCTGCTCACCGGTCGCGGCGAGTACCGGTGTACCCTCCGGGATACCCGCGATGAAGGACAGCGGATTCAGGCTGGCCGCCCACGGGCGATACGTCTGGCCGCGCTGCGCACTGCGGTGCGCGCGCCACGGCGGAACGTCGCAGGGGCAGCCCAGCAACAAGGCGGCATCGGCCACGCCCGGGTGCCGACCAAGGACCAGCGCCGAGGTCGCAGCGCCACCCGAGTGCCCGATCAGCACGATTCGCTCGGGGCGCAGATCCTTGCGCAGCGTGCCCAGCGCGCCCGCGACCCGCTCGATATTGGCCGGCGTGTAATCGTCATCCTGCGGATTGGCGAAGCCGCTCGAGTCCCCCGCAGGCGATCGATAGCCGGGCCGGATCATGAACACCACGACCCGATCATCGGCAAGCAGCGAGCGACCGACCCGTGTCCACGCATCCACGTGGCGTTGCTCGAGTTGCCCGCCCCGATCGCCGTGCAGCATCACGATCAGCACACGCGGCTGCGCTTGCCCCGGTCCGGTCGGCACGAGCGCGAGGCAGCCGCCGCGCGCGTCGGAGACCTGGCGATCGGCAGGCAACGACGCGCACGGCTGTGCGCGGCCCGCCGCGCACACCAGCGCCAGCAGCGTACCGACCAGAAGGTGCAACAGGGCGTACGTCCAGGTCTGCCGCGAGCAACGGATGCCGGGGAGGGGAGATCGTGCGCGTTCGCTCGCGAGCGTGTTCACCGTGACGACGACGCCACGTCGCAGCGCCGTGTCCACCCGTCGGGGACGCGGCGAGGTGCGGCCTGTGACTGCCGAGGCAGGCAGCCGCAGTCGCGATTGCGGCGCACGGCTCGGTGCAGACCGGGCTACGAAAGCAACCATGTCTCCATTGCAGCATGGGGCGCATCGCTTGGCAAGGTCTGCCTGCCGTCGCACGATTGCCGTGCCTTCGCCAAAGGCGTACGGCCGCGCCGGGTACTTGCCGCGTCGGTCCCGAGTTGGCCAGCCCCCCGGATGATGTTCACGGTGCAGAGACCGAAGGTTACTGAGGTGCATCCGCAAAGCGCGGCAACTTCACGTCGGCGAGACTGCCATCGATGACGTGCGCTCCTGTTCGGCGCCGACGCGGGCAGTGGTGCTAGACCACCGTAATGCCCCGATCCGCCGGCAGCCCCGACTGGACCGCGCATGATGCGGCGCCGTAGCCGTACGGTTGCCGGTTCGAGACGCGGAAAATACAATGCAATGCTGCCTGCAAGGACACATCCGCTTGCGCGGGCGCCGTGCAGCGTGTCACCGTGCCCGGTACCCGGATTGCGCCGATCTGCATCGGCCGTTGTCCCGCTGGCGGTTCGCGCAGTGGCAAGAGCTGCGACGTGGTACATCGCTTCCGCACACGCCGTGACGGGCGAATCCTCGTGAATGAATTCGACGCCGAGATGCTCGCTTTCGCTCTGGACGGTGATACCGTCCAGAACGTCGTGCCGGTTGCAGCAGAGCGCTCGGGCATGGCGCCGCAGGAGGTGCTCAACCGTGTCGGCGCCGCGGTGACGCGTGGCGAGATCCGGCTCTACATCGATGACGACGAGCACGCAGCACCCAATGGGGGGGGCGGACGAGCTGACTCCATCCGTTCTCGCGCGGCAGGTCTGCACGTGGATGACGTGCACGTCGCACACGCACACGCACACGCACACGCACACACTGGCGCAACGCGTGAAGCAGGCGAGCCGCCAGGCCGATGTCTGAGCGGCGCTCATCCCGTGACGACAGGCCCCCGCGTGCAGGCCTCGCTCCCCGGACAGCAGGGGTGAGTCGTTCATGAACCGTGCCCTGCGGATGCTTTGGCCGCTGCTGCTCCTGATGGGCCTGATGGGCCTGATGAGCGTCGTGGCCGCAGCAGGGCAACACACGCCCGGCGCGCGATCCGAGCAGGCGGCGCCGAGTGCGCACCCCGTCCGCGTGCTGCAACGGGCCGGGGCCGTGGAACGCGCCGAGTCGCCGCTCATCGGCGTAGCGGCGCCCAGGGTGGCGCGCACCGAAACCGGCCGACTCGCCCCGCCAGGGCTGGGCAACGCGATCGACCGCAACACGGCAACCGCCAGTAAAACCGACATCTCGCGCCCGACACGCGCCTGGGATCACCGCGCGGTGCTGGAATGGCTGAAATCCCGCGGCGTGCTGATCGGCTTGCTCGCGCTGTTCGTGCTGGGGCGCCTTCTCATGCGCGCGGGCGCCGGGATCGCCGGCGCGCTGGCCGCCACCTATGTTGTACTTGTCGCCGCGGGGGCGCTGTCGCTGGACGCGAGTTCGTCGAGTGACCGCTATGACATGATCGCCATGTTCCTCCTCGCCATGATGGGGGCGCTATGCCTCGCGCTCGCCTCGCTCTTCGCCTGGTCCCTGATGGGGCCGGCGGGAATCGGCGGGTGGCTGATCGCCGTGCCCTTTGCCCTCGCGTCTGCGTGGATCGCAACGCTCTACCGCGGCGAGATGGTCTACGTGATGCTCTACGCCGGCATCATCCTGCTGTATGGGGGAGTGATCACGGTGCTGCACCTGGTGCATCGGGCGCTCGACGAGCACGCACTGACCTGGTTCGGCGCCGTCGCGCGCACCTTCCGTCGCAGCGCGGACTTCAGTGGCGAGGCCGCATCGGGCGAGTTCTGGGCCTGGATGGCGACGTGGGCGGGCATCTGGCTCCTGTCCATCGACGACCCGTGGACGCACTCCCGAACCGCACTGGATGTCGTGATCGCGGTGGTGGGCGCGGTGCCGGCTGTCGCGCTGACCGTGCGCCGGCTGCGCGCAATGCGGGCTGCCTGAAGGCATGCGCTCCCGCAGATCGCGTGGTGCGAATCCGCTGGCGGCCCGATCGGGCGGCCGCCTGCGCGCAGCGTGCCACACTCGCGATTGATGACGCCACCGGCCCTCAGTGGCGCGCTGTTCGGCGTCGAAGTCGTCGGCATCGCCGCCTTCGCGCTCTCGGCGATCATCGAGGCGGCCCGTCGTCGCCTCGATGCAGTCGGGGTGTGCGCTGTTGCCACGCTCGCCGCCTTCGGGGGAGGTACGCTGCGCGACCTTCTGCTTGATCGCCGGCCGTTGTTCTGGGTCCAGCACAGCGAACTGCTGTGGATGGTACTCGGACTCGCGGTGTTCGCGATGCTGTTCCTGCGCGCGCGGCACTTCGAACCCACCGAGCGGGCGATGCAGTGGCCGGACGCGGTGGGGATGGGGCTGTTCTGCGCAAGCGGCACCGGCCTCGCGCTCGACTATGGGCTACCGGGGCTGGTATGCGTGGTCATGGGGGTGGTGACCGCCGTGATGGGCGGTGCGCTGCGCGACATCGTCTGCAACGAGATCCCGCGCGTCTTCACCGACCATCGGCCCTATGCGCTGTGCGCCTTTGCCGGTGGCTGGGTGGTGGTGGGCGCCCACGCTCTGGCGTTGCCGCAGTGGCCGGGCCTGCTGCTGGGTGCGACGGTCGCGACGCTGCTTCGCGCGGTGGGCATCCTCCGCGACTGGCGCATCCCGCAGTGGCGCACCGAGGACTGACCCACGGCAGGCAACGCTCGAGCAGGCTCCTTCGTCCGTCAACAACCGTGCGTCGAACGGGTCGCTGCAGGAAGCGTCCGTGCCGACGGCGACGCTGCGGGTGTTGCGCGAGCACGCGAGTCGAGCGGGAGGCAGCGCCGCGGTGATCGCGGCTGCCGCGGCGATCGCCAGAGCGCTCGATGGCGTGCGTCGCGCAGGCGAAGCGCGAGGCGACCGACCGGCTCGGCGGGTCGGCCTCGATCGCGCGAAGGTGCGCAGGGCGCTGGCACGACGACGCGGTCGAACGCGATCCGATCCTCGTCGCTCGACAACGCGCTGCAGCAGCGCGCGCGCACGATGCGCAGCGACCCCGTCTGTCGCTCAGCCCTGCGCGCGCGCAGTACGCCCCCCCCCCGGGCGTACCCGGTTCAGCGCGGCGCCGGCGGCAGCCAGTCCACGGCCTCCAGAAAACCGGCCCCTCCGTCGTCGCAGACCAGGCACGTCGGCCTGCCGCCCTGCAGCCGGATT
>CANGUQ010000335.1 GCA_947456915.1 Betaproteobacteria bacterium | reverse complement strand
TGACAGCAGGGCGGCCCTGCGCGCGGGTGACTGCGGCGGGCACGCGCCCGTAGCGATCGGGCGCGGCGAGCGGGCTCAGCCCGCCGTGCCGGCCGCGGGGCGGTGGAACCACAGCACCGAGAGCATTCCGGCGAGCGCGAACAGCAGCAGCGCGGCAGCGGCGAACAGGGCGCTCACCTCGGTCTCGCGCCGCTCCAGCGCGAACTCGAGGCTGAGGTTGTCGTAGATCTTCTTCAGGTCGCTCGCCGTCGAGGCGGCGAAGAACTGGCCGCTGGTGATGCCGGCCACCGCCTTCAGGGTTTCCTCGTCGGGCACGGCGAAGAACGACCACCCCTCGAACGCGATCGGCGCGCCTTCCTTGCTGCCGAAGGCCACCGTGTGCACGCGTACGCCGCGATCGGCAGCCATCTTCGCCGCCTCGATCGGATCGGGTCCGGTCGTGCGCCGGCCGTCGGAGAGCAGGATGATCGCGCCAGACCTGTAGGAACCGGGCGGGATCGCGCGCCGCGGTGCTGCCGGTGCAGCCTTGCGGTCGATCGGGGTGCCCGCACTGGAGACGTTGGCTCCGGCGCTGGCGCTGTTGCGCGAGAAGTTCCTGCCGAACACCGCGGATTCGAGATCGATACCGTCATCGGGAAACAGCATCGCCAGTGCCATCAGCAGTCCGCTGCCGGTCGCCGTGCCGCGCTGCAGCTCGAACCGGTCGATCGCCGCGATCATGTCTTCCTTGTTCTCGGTCGGCGTCTGCACCACGGCCGCAGTGCCGGCGAACGAGACGATCCCCAGCCGGACATTGCGTGGCAGCCCCTCGATGAACGACTTCGCCGCCTCCTGCGCCGCGACGATGCGGTTGGGCGTGACATCGTTCGCGCGCATGCTGCGCGAGACGTCGATCGCGAGCACGAGGGTCATGTGCTCGGACGGCAGGGTGACGGTCGCGCTGGGGCGCGCGAGCGCGAGCAGTGCGAACGCGAAGGCAAACAGGAACAGCACCGGCGGCAGGTGACGGCGGATGTTCTGCCCCGGCCCGAGCGCGGCGCGGACCATTGCGATGCTCGCGTAGCGCACGGCGGTCCGCCGCCGTCGACGCAACAGCCACAGGTAAGCGGCGGTCAGGGCCGGCAGCAGCAGCAGCAACCACAGCAGATCGGGCCAGAGAAAACGCATCGCATCCTCGGCTACGGGCAACGCGGGTTCGGACGAGGGTTCGCGCACCGTGCGCGTGACCAGCGCGACGCACACGCACCACGCGCGCTGCGCCCCCGATCGCGCAGGACGCGAGACGCGCGCTCCGGTGCCGCCGCGCACGCGGCCAGCGGGATCTCGTGGCCATTGCGCGCACCGCGGAGCGACGGGCTGGTACGCCCCTCGCTTATAACACCACCGCGTGCGGTGCCTGCAGCAGCGGCGGTGGCGGACGCGGTGACTGGCGCCGCTGGCGGCGGGCAGCCGATGGCAAGTGCGCGGACCGGCCGCCGAACGACAGCCACGTGCACGGTTCGTGCCGGGGGATGCACCGACAGGCGCGTGCGGCAGATCACGCCGCCGAGCCGGAGGGCGGCGGCGTATGCGCCTCGTCGCCGCGGCGGCGTGATACCGTGTTTTCCTGCGGGCTCGATGACCCGGAGCGGGCGGCAACAGCGAACAGGGCGCGTCCCCGACGCGCAGACCTCGATGCGACGCAGTGGTCTCTACAGCAGCGCAGTCCGGGCCCGTCGTGCAGACGGTGGCAGTGCCGCGCGCGCGGCAGGCGGTGAGGCCGCAACCGGCGCGTTCACAGCCTCGTCAGCGGGCATCCGGCTGACGGCCGCCGATGGCAGTGAGGCTCCGTCCGCCATGCCGCCGGCCGCAGCCCCGCGCGGGCGTCCCCGGTGGCTGGCGCAGCGCGTCAGCGCTCTGCGCCTGCGCCTGCTGCGCCACCAGCGCACCGGGCTGGTGCTGATCACCGCAGCGCTGGTGTTCGGCGCGCTGGAGGTGCGCGATCGGCTGTCGCCGCCGCCGCCGCCGCTGACCCAGGACGATATCGACAATGCGGTGCTGCACACGCTGGAGACGAAGTCGATTCCGTCGCGCGCCGCGCGCGCCGCGGAAGCGGTGCGTCAGTCGATCGTGCGCGTGCAGGGGTTTCCCGACGAGGCGGGGCCGGCAACGGCGGGCGGCAGCGATCCCGGCGGCCTTCGTGATCCGCGTGGCAGTGCAGGCGATCCGGCCGCGCGCAGTGGGCCGCGCAGCGGCGCACCGGCCGCAAAGCCGGGCAAGCCGCAGGCCGAAGGCGAGAGCGACGGCGGCAGTCGCAGTGTCGGCTCGGGCGTGGTGATCGTCGATGACGGCACGATCCTGACCAATCTGCACGTGGTGGCTGCAGCGCGGCGTATCGTGGTCACCTTTCACGACGGCAGCGAGTCCGAGGCGGTACTGGTGAGGGCGTGGCCGCAGAACGATCTTGCGGTGCTGCGGGCGAAGCAGATTCCCGATGACCTGCCGGCGGCCACGCTCGGCTCCACGGCCAATCTGCGTCCGGGCGACGAAGTGGTCGCCGTCGGCTTTCCTTACGGCATCGGTCCTTCGGTGTCGGCCGGCGTGGTGTCCGGGCTGAACCGCGAGTTCCGCTCGCCGAAGGGCAAACGCCTGCTCACCCGGCTGATCCAGTTCGACGCGGCCGCCAACCCGGGCAACTCGGGCGGGCCGCTGGTGACGATGGACGGCGAGGTTGTCGGGATCGTCACCGCGATCCTGAGCCCGAACGAAGCCGGTACGTTCATCGGCATCGGTTTTGCAACGACGATCGAGGCGGCTGGCGGCGCGGTAGGGATTCCACCGTTCTAGGGTCCTCACCGGTGCCTGCGCCGCGGCGAAAGCGGCAGACGCGTTCGGGGCGGAGGTGTCGCAGCGCGCGCAGCCGCTGCCGCATCAGCCGCAGCAGGCGGTCGGTCAAGGGTCAGGCAGATTCGTTTTCGCAGCAACTCCGCAGCAACTCCGCAGCAACTCCGCAGCAATCCGGCAGCCGTCACACACCACTTCCGCAGCAATCGAACACCAGTTCCGCAACAATCCCGACGCGAGTGCAAACGGGTTCCAGCCCCGCCATGCAGCGTCGGGGGCGATCTCGGGCAACGGGGTCTGATCCTGTCGCCCGGCCGCAGCATGAATATGCGGTCGCCGCTCGCTGTCCCACCTTGCCTGGCCGCTGTGCAGTACCTACCCTGGAGGGCTGATCACGTATGGACGAACTGGCGACTGCTGCATCCGGCGCCTCTGCGGCGCGTGCGGCCGATGCAGCATTGATGGAGCAGGTGCTGTTCGAGGTGAAGCGCGTGGTGGTCGGGCAGGACCACTTTCTCGAGCGTGTGCTGGTGGCGATCCTGGCGCAGGGACACCTGCTGGTCGAGGGTGTACCGGGGCTGGCGAAGACCCTGACCGTCAACACGCTCGCCCGGGCAGTACGCGGCAGCTTCAAGCGCATCCAGTTCACGCCCGATCTGCTCCCGGCGGATCTGGTCGGCACCCGGATGTACAACCAGAAGACCGGCGAGTTCAGCACCGTGCTCGGTCCGGTGTTCTGCAATCTCCTGCTCGCCGACGAGATCAATCGCGCGCCAGCCAAGGTACAGAGTGCGCTGCTGGAAGTGATGCAGGAGCGTCAGGTCACGATCGCCGGTGAATCGCACAAGGTGCCACAGCCGTTTCTGGTGATGGCCACCCAGAACCCGATCGAGACGGAGGGAACCTATCCGCTGCCGGAGGCGCAGGTGGACCGGTTCATGATGAAGGTACTGGTCGACTATCCGACCGAGGAGCAGGAGTTCGTGATCGCCGAGCGGGTCACCGGGCCGGCGCCGACGGTGTCAGGGGTGGCGACGACCGAGCAGCTGATGGCCCTGCAGGCCGAGTGCCGGAAACTGTACGTCGACCCCGGCATCATCCAGTACGCGGTACGTCTGGTGGCGGCAACGCGGCGCCCCGACCGGTACGGGCTGCCGGAGCTTGCGCGTTACATCACCTTTGGCGCGAGTCCGCGCGCGACGATCGGCCTGATCGAGGGTGCGCGAGCGCTCGCTTACCTTCGAGGCCGCACCTACGTGTTGCCGGAGGATGTGATGGACCTGGTGCCCGACGTCCTGCGGCATCGGCTGACACTGTCCTACGAGGCGTTGTCCGACGCGATGACACCGGACGCGATCGTGTTGCAGATCCTGCAGACGGTACCGGCGCCGGAGAAGCCGCTGGCGAGCCATGTTCAGCTGGCTGCGCCGGGCTGAGCCACCGCACCCGGCAGCGTCCGGGCCGGAGGCGGGTGACGCAGACGATCCGCGATCCGGTTCGATGCTGGCGCCCGGTACGCCCGCCCGGTCCGACGCGGATCGGCGATCTGGCTGGGCTGACGCCGGCATGGCGGAGTATCCCGGAGCCCGCTCGGCGACCGCGCGTACAGCGGAGGCTGCGCGAGCCGGGCGGGCGCGGCCGGCAGTCGCGATCGAGAAAGACGGTCTTCAATCCAGCAGCGCGCGCCCTGATTCCGGTCGCAGCGGGTCACGGATGCCGGCCCCGGGTGCCGGGAAGGGCGCTGATGGCGTCGTCGCGGCGAAGCCGGATTCGCCCGGAACGCCGCGCCCGGGCGGCGGGGGTCTGGATCCTGAACAGTTGCTGCGGCGCCTGGAGTGGACGGTGATCCGGCGGCTCGACGGGCTGTTGCAGGGTGACTATCGGACGCTGTTTCGTGGTTTCGGTCTGGATCTGGCCGACCTGCGCGAGTATCAGCCGCAGGACGATGTCCGGCACATCGACTGGAACGTCACTGCGCGCCTGCAGGTACCGCACGTGCGCGAGTTCCAGGAGGATCGCCAGGTCGACGCGTGGTTCCTGCTCGATCTGTCGGGGTCGATCGATTT
>CANGUQ010000334.1 GCA_947456915.1 Betaproteobacteria bacterium | reverse complement strand
CGGCTCTACGCCGCGCGCGGGCTGGCGAGCCGTGACGAACTGACCGACGATCCCGCGCATCTGCTGCCGCCGCAGGCGCTGCGCAACTGCGAGCACGCCGCGCAAGCCCTCGCCGGTGCGATCGTGCGGCGCGAGCGGCTGCTGATCGTCGCCGACTACGACTGCGACGGCGCGACCGCGTGCGCGGTGGGCGTGCGCGCGCTGCGCGCCTTCGGCGCCGAGGTCGACTACATCGTTCCCAACCGCTTCGAGTACGGCTACGGACTCACCCCGGAGATCGTCGACCTCGCCCGCAACCGGCGACCGGACTGGCTGATCACGGTGGACAACGGCATCGCCAGCGTCGAGGGTGTCGCGCGCGCGAACGAACTCGGCCTGCGCGTGCTGGTGACCGACCACCATCTGCCTGGCGAGCAGCTGCCCGCCGCCGAGGTGATCGTCAATCCGAACCAGCCAGGATGCACGTTTCCCAGCAAACACCTGGCCGGGGTGGGCGTGATGTTCTACGTGATGCTCGCGCTGCGTGCGCTGCTGCGCAGTCGCGGTCACTTCGGCAGCGGCAGTGGGCCGAATCTGGGCGCACTGCTCGACCTCGTCGCGCTGGGCACGGTCGCCGACGTGGTCCGCCTCGACACCAACAATCGCATCCTGGTCGCGCAGGGACTGCGCCGCATCCGCGGCGCACGCGCCTGTCCGGGCGTGAACGCGCTGCTGCGCGTGGCCGGCCGTTCGCCCGAACGCTGCGCGACCTACGATCTGGGCTTCGTCGCCGGGCCGCGCCTGAATGCCGCCGGGCGACTGTCGGACATGTCGCTCGGCATCGAGTGCCTGATCACCGACGACGCTGCGCGCGCCGGTGCGATCGCGTCCGATCTGGACCGCCTGAACCGCGAGCGCCGCACGATCGAGGCCGACATGCGCGAGCAGGCGCTCGCGCTCGCCGAGACGGTGGACAACGCGTCGGCCTGCGCGTTGAGCCTGTTCGACCCGCAGTGGCATCAGGGCGTGATCGGCATCGTCGCTGGCCGGGTCAAGGATCGCCTGCACCGGCCGGTGATCGCCTTCGCCCGGGGCAACGAGGGCGAGCTGAAGGGTTCGGGGCGTTCGATCGCCAGCCTGCATCTGCGCGATGCGCTGGATCTGGTCGCCAAGCGCGAGCCGGGCCTGCTGCTGCGCTTCGGTGGTCACGCCGCTGCCGCCGGCCTCACCATCGCCGAGGCCTCGTTCACCCGCTTTGCCGAGGCGTTCGACGCGGTGGCGCGCGAACTGCTCTCGGCAGCCGATCTCGCGCAGCGCATCGAGACCGACGGCTCGCTCGCGCCCGGGGAGCTGTCGCTGGAGCTCGCGCAGGCCCTGGAGGACGGGGTCTGGGGGCAGGGTTTCCCGGCGCCCGAGTTCATCGACGGCTTCCACGTCGTGCGCCAGAAGGTGGTCGGCGAACGGCATCGCAAGCTGCAGCTCGCGCGCGGCGCGAGCCGCTTCGAGGCGATCGCGTTCGACCAGCCCGACCCGCTGCCGGCGCGCGTTCGCGCCATCTACCGTCCGGCGGTCAACCGCTGGCAGGGTCTGGAGAGCCTGCAGCTGACCGTCTCGCACTGGCGAGCCGCGGACGAACGCGACTGAGCACTCCCCGGCCGCCCTGCCGCCTCGCTATACTGCGCGTTTTTCGCGAGCCGCCCATGGAAGCCGAACGCCTCAATGCTCTCGCCGAAGCCCTGACCGGGTTCGGCCAACGCGTCGCCGAACTGCGGAGGTATCTTTGACTTCGATACCAAGGTCGGCCGGCTGAAGGAAGTCGTCGCAAGCCTCGAGGACCCGGCGGTCTGGGGTGACGCAAAGCGGGCGCAGGAACTGGGGCGCGAACGCAAGCAGCTCGAAGACATCGTCGAGCGGATGAACTACGCCGGGCACACGCTCGCCGACACCGCCGAGCTGTTCGAGATCGCCCGCGGCGAGGCCGACGAAGCGACCCTCGAGCAGCTCGCAGGCGACATCGCCGCGCTGGAGACGGCGATCGCGCGCATGGAGTTCGAGCGGATGTTCAACAACCCGCTCGACCCGAACAACTGCTTCATCGACATCCAGGCCGGCACCGGCGGCACCGAGGCGCAGGACTGGGCGCAGATGCTCGAGCGCATGTACCTCAAGTTCTGCGAGCACCGCGAGTTCAAGGTCGAGGTGCTGGAGCAGTCCGACGGCGAGGTCGCCGGGATCAAGAGCGCGTCGATCAAGGTCAGCGGCCCCTACGCCTACGGCACGCTGCGCACGGAGAGCGGTGTGCATCGTCTGGTGCGAAAGTCGCCGTTCGACTCCAATGCGAGGCGACACACGTCGTTCGCGAGCGTGTTCGTCTACCCCGAGGTGGACGACTCGATCGAGGTCACGATCAATCCGGCCGACCTGCGCATCGACACGTTTCGAGCCTCGGGCGCTGGCGGCCAGCACATCAACAAGACCGATTCCGCGATCCGCATCACCCACCTGCCGACCAACATCGTCGTGCAGTGCCAGAACGACCGCTCGCAGCACCGCAACCGCGCAGAAGCGATGGCGATGCTCAAGTCGCGGCTGTTCGAGCTGGAACTGCGAAAGCGCAACGAGGAAAAGCAGGCGATGGAGGCGAGCAAGACCGACATCGCATGGGGTCACCAGATCCGCTCGTACGTGCTCGACCAGTCGCGGATCAAGGACCTGCGCACCAATCACGAGGTCGGCGACACGCAGCGCGTGCTCGACGGTGATCTCGACGACTTCATCAACGCCAGCCTGAAGCAGGGTGTGTGATCATGAGCGAAGCCCCCATTCACGACGCCCCGACCGCCGCTCAGGCCACAGCCGAGGCCGACCGCATCGTCGCCGAGCGGCGAACCAAGCTCGCCGCGCTGCGCGCGGCGGGCATCGCCTATCCGAACGACTTCAGGCGCAGCGACCTCGCCGGTGATCTGCACGAGGCGCACGCGGCCTCGGACAAGGCGGCGCTGGACGAGGCCGCGATCGAAGTCACGGTAGCCGGACGCATCCTGCTCAAGCGCGTGATGGGCAAGGCGAGCTTCGCCACGGTGCGCGACCTGTCGGGGCTGATCCAGTTGTACGTGTCCGACGATCACACGGGCGCTGCCGCGCACGATGCGTTCAAGCACTTCGATCTGGGCGACATCGTCGGCGCGACCGGGGTGCTGTTCCGCACCAAGACCGGCGAACTGACCGTGCGCGTGAGCGCGATCCGTCTGCTCACCAAGTCGCTGCGTCCGCTGCCGGAGAAATTCCACGGCCTGACCGATCAGGAACAGCGCTACCGCCAGCGCTACCTCGATCTGATGGTGAACGAGGAGTCGCGCCGCGTGTTCATCGCGCGTTCGCGCACGGTGCAGGCGGTGCGCGACTTCCTGCTCGAGCGCGGCTACCTCGAGGTCGAGACGCCGATGATGCACCCGATTCCCGGCGGTGCGAACGCGCGCCCCTTCACCACCCACCACAACGCGCTCGACATGGAGCTGTTCCTGCGCATCGCGCCGGAGCTCTACCTGAAGCGGCTGGTGGTGGGCGGCTTCGAGCGCGTGTTCGAGATCAACCGCAACTTCCGCAACGAGGGCATCTCGACCCGGCACAACCCGGAATTCACGATGCTCGAGTTCTACTCGGCCTACACCGACTATCGCGAGCTGATGAGCCTGACCGAGCAGATGCTGCGCGAGGTCGCGCTCGGCGTCACCGGCTCGGAGAAGGTGAGCTACCAGGGCCGCGAGCTCGACTTCGGCAAGCCGTTCTCGCGACTGACCGTGCTCGAGGCGATCCACCGCCACGCCCCGCAGTACACCGCGCAGCAGCTGGGCGACCGCGACTGGCTGGTGGGCGAACTGCGTCGCCTCGGCGAGACCGTTCATCCGGCCGACGGGCTGGCAGGCCTGCAGCTGTCGCTGTTCGAGGCCACCGTCGAGAGCCAGCTGTTCGAGCCGACCTTCATCATCGACTACCCGGCCGAGGTGTCGCCGCTCGCGCGCCGCAGCGATCGCGACCCGTCGCTTACCGACCGCTTCGAGCTGTTCATCGCCGGGCGCGAGATCGCCAACGGCTTCTCCGAGCTCAACGACCCGGACGTGCAGGCAGCCGTGTTTCGCGAGCAGGCGAGCCGCAAGGAGTCCGGCGATGCCGAGGCGATGCACTACGACGCGGACTACGTGCGCGCGCTCGAGTACGGACTGCCGCCCTGCGGCGGCGAGGGCATCGGCATCGACCGGCTGGTGATGCTGCTCACCGATCGCAACAACATCCGCGACGTGATCCTGTTCCCGCACATGCGACGCGAGGAACCGGCCTGACCGGTTCCCCGGCCGCACAGGCCGGACACGCGGCCAGCGGCCAGCCCGGGGTGCCGCCGGCAAGGCGCTACGCCCGCAGCGGCGCGTCGAAGGACAGGTCCCAGCGGTACGGCTGTGCACCGTCGTGCGCGGGTACCGTATCGGCCCGGCGCAGACGGCCGAGCAGACGGCCGCCGGCACCGAACTCGCCAGCGATCTCGATCCCGCCGTCCGCGAGCCAGTTGTCGTGGCGGCGATCGAAAGTCACCGACGCGCTGCCCATGTTGCCGAAGACGATGCGATAGCGCTCCAGATTCGCGTACTCTGCCTTGCCGCCCGCGCGAAAGTGCAAGGCAAGCTCGATGAACGGCGCGCCGGTCGCATCGTGCGCTTCCAGCACCGAGCCCAGTTGCTGCATCCGTGCCAGCACGGCAGCGGTCGGCGGCGCGGCAAGAAAACCGATCAGCACGATGCGACGCGCCGCGTGCAGCAGCGCCACGCCGTCGCCGAAGGCGAACTCCCGTTGCTGCCACTGCGCAGTGGCCTCGAACCGGCCGCTGGCCGCGCATCCGGACACGAACGACGCCGGGCCGGCCAGCACCCAGCCCGCGACAAGG
>CANGUQ010000333.1 GCA_947456915.1 Betaproteobacteria bacterium | reverse complement strand
GCGGCTCCCGTGCACGCCATGCCATGAACGACCCCCGACGACCGACCCTTCTTGCCTGGTTCATCGCGCCCGCGGCGCTGGTGGCGGTCACGCTCGTCGCCTCGCTGGCGATGCTGTTCCAGTACAGCTTCCGCGAGCACCTGTCGGGCACGATCGACGTGGGCGGGCTCACGCTGGAGAACTTCCAGGACCTGGGCAAGTGGCTGTACCTGCGCGTGTTCATGGAGAGCCTGCTGATCTCGGGCTGGACTGCGCTGTTCTCGCTGCTGCTGGGCTATCCGCTCGCACTCGCACTCGTGCGCTGCCGCTCGCGCTGGCTGAAGGCGGCCATCCTGATCGCGGTGATCATTCCGATGTTCACCGGCGACATCGTGCGCACCTATTCCTGGCTGATCGTGCTCGGCACGCGCGGCTTCATCAACGGGTCGCTGCTCGGACTGGGGCTGATCGACAAGCCGCTGCCGCTGCTGTTCACGATGACTGCGGTGGTGGTGGCGCTGGTGCAGTATTCGCTGCCGGTGATCGTGGTGATCCTCGCCGCGGCGATCTCCCACATCAACACCGACTACGAGCGCGCCGCGGCGAGCCTCGGCGCCGGGCCGGTGTCGGTGCTGTGGAACGTGACGCTGCCGCTGTCGATGCCGGGCATTCTCTCGGGTACCGTCACCATCTTCGCCTGGACCCTGTCGGCCTTCGCCACGCCGCAACTGGTCGGCGGGGGGAAGGTGAACATGGTGTCGAACATGGTCTATCACCTCGGATTCGCCAGCTTCAACTTCCCGTTCGCGGCGACGCTGAGCATGGTCTCGCTGCTGCTGATCATGCTGATTCTCGGGGTGCTCGGGCTGCTGCTGCGGCGTCTCGAGGCGAAGGGGCTCACCTGATGCGCGCGATCGATCGCCTCGCCATGCCGCTGTTCGTCGCGGTGGTCGCCGCCACGCTCGTGTTCGTGACGCTGCCCTCGGTGGTGGTGGTGATCGTCGCCTTCGGCGAGAAGTCGATCATGCAGTTCCCGCCCGATGCGTGGTCGCTGCGCTGGTTCGAGCGCGCGTTCACCTATCCCGATTTCCGCAAGGGCGTGGTCAACGGGCTGTACATCAGCGCCTGCGCCTCGGTGCTCGCAGTCCTGGTGGGTACCCTGGGGGCCTACGCCATCGACCGGTATCGCTTTCGCGGCCGTGCGCTGCTCGAGTCGCTGCTGCTCTCGCCGCTGGTGATTCCGCACTTCACCCTCGGCGTGGGCCTGCTGCTGCTCGCCTCGGCTGCCGGTGCCTCGCGCACCTACGCGGTGGTGATCGTCTGTCACCTGATTCTCGTGGTGCCGTTCGTGATGCGCAGCGTCTACGTGTCGCTGAAGAACATCGATCCGATGCTCGAGCGCGCGGCGGCGAGCCTGGGCGCGCGCCCCCTCACGGTGTTCCTGCGCATCCACCTGCCGCTGCTTGCGCCCGGGCTCGCCGGGGGCTGGCTGTTCGCCTTCATCCTCTCGTTCAACGAGTTCACCGCGACGCTGTTCGTGACCAACAACCAGACGCAGACGCTGCCGGTGGCGATGTACAACTACGTGCGCGAGTACGCCGACCCGACGATGGCGGCGCTCTCCGCACTGCTAATCGTGGCCACCGCGCTGTTCATGATCGTCGCCAACCGCTTCCTCGGGCTCGATCGCATCCTGTCGATCGACTCGCATCGCTGACCGCCGGCCTTCGTACCGAGATGAACGATTCGACTCCCGCTCCCGTCCACGCCGCCGCCGACGACGTCTCGCTGTCGATCGAAGGCGTGACCCGCACCTTCGGTACGACGCGCGCCGTCGACGACGTGTCGATCAGGGTCAGGCGCGGCGAATTCGTCACGCTGCTCGGCCCCTCGGGGTGCGGCAAGACCACGCTGCTCAACCTGATCGCGGGCTTCCTCGCGCTGGAGACGGGCGAGATCTTCATCGACGGACAGCCGATCAGCGGTCTTGCGCCGCACGAGCGCAACATCGGCGTGGTGTTCCAGAACTACGCGCTGTTCCCGCACATGACGGTTGCCGACAACGTCGGCTTCGGGCTCAGGATGCGCGGGGTGTCGAAGGCGGAGACGGCGCGGCGCGTGCAGGAGGCGCTCGAGATGGTGCGTCTGCCGCAGATGGGCGACCGGCGTCCGCGCCAGCTCTCCGGCGGCCAGCAGCAGCGCATCGCGCTCGCCCGCGCGCTGGTGATTCACCCGCAGCTGATCCTGCTCGACGAGCCGTTCTCGGCGATCGACAAGAACCTGCGCGCCGAGATGCAGGTCGAGCTCAAGCGCATCCAGCGCCAGATCGGCATCACCACGATCTTCGTCACCCACGACCAGTCCGAGGCGCTGTCGCTGTCCGATCGCATCGCGGTGATGGCGCAGGGCAGGGTGCAGCAGCTGTCCGAGCCCACCGAGCTCTACCGCCGTCCGGCCAACAGCTTCGTCGCCTCGTTCATCGGCGAGATCAACCGCCTCGTGTGCGAGCGCCGCGACGAGGCTGACTGCGCGGTACTCTGCGCGGGCGATGTGCGGCTGCGCCTGCCGCTCTCGCGCGCGATCGGCAGCGGTACGCAGGCCACGCTGTACGTGCGCCCCGAGGCGCTGCGCGCGGTCGAGGCCGGCACGCCGGAGGCGAACTTCGGCGCCGGCCGGGTCGAGGCACAGGTGTATCAGGGCACCCACGTCGACCTGATCGTGCAGGGCGACAACGGCTGGCTGCTGCGCATCCGCGAGCCGGGCTTCGAGGCACTCGAGCGCCACCCGGTGGGCAGCCGCGTGGGCGTGCACGCCGAACTGGCCGAGGCGCACGTCTTCCAGCCCGGAGCCGCCTGAGGCGGGGTATGCTGGCGGCGCCGTCGGGCGCCGCCAGCGCCGGCTACCACATGCCCCGCGGCACTGGGGAGTCACTGCCCGCAGCAACTCCAGGAGAATCCATGCAACGCCTCGCCCTCGCGGCCGCTCTCGCGCTGTCGGCTGCCGCACACGCGCAGTCGATCAACATCCTGTTCGTGGGCAATAGTTACACCTTTGCGCGGGTCGATCCGCTGCTCACCTACAACGCGGCGAACGTGACCGACCTCACCCGCCCGCGCGGGCAGCTCAACGGCGGTCGCGATCCGGCGCTCGCGTTCACCACTGGCGCTGCGTTCACGAATCTCTCCGGCACCAATTCCTACCCGGTTGGCACCATCAACAGCGCGACCGGAGCCGAGTTCACCTCGTTCTCGCCGCACACGCAGACCGTCACCTGGGGCGGCGTTCCCGGTATCTTCAAGCAGTTCACCACCCAGGCCGGGCTCGACTACAACGTCTCGCTGTCCACGCGCAATGCGGCGTCGCTGCGCGGGCACTTCCTCAACACCGCCAACGACAACTGGGACATGCGCGGCAACATCGCGAGCCAGCGCTGGGACCGCGTGGTGCTGCAGGAGCAGAGCGACGAGGCGCTGCCGCCGCGCACCTCGTCGAGTGGCACCGCACTCGCGTCGAACTACCCCTCGTTCCAGGCCTATACCAACCTGATCGAGAACTGGGTGCGCAACGGTACAGCTCTGAGCTACCGCGAACGCGACATGTACAACGCGATGTTCGGCAACCAGGCCGGTTGCGTCGCGGCGGGCGGAACGACGAGTTCGTGCGACAACAACACGCTGCGCACGATTGCGGCAAACCCGAATGCCAACGCGAACGCGAAGATCTATCTGCAGCAGGTCTGGGCGCGGCCGAACATGGTCAACCCCCCCGGCACGGCGACGATCGATCCGCGCACCGGCAACGCCAGCTACAACCCGGGCTCGCCCGCGTCGACGTTCTACCCGTCGCTGCAGGCGGCCACCGCCGATCTCAAGTCGCAGTACGAGCGGGCGGCGGCGTTCTCGCGCAGCGATGGCACCGTCGGGATCGATGGGATCGTTCCGGTGGGCGAGGCGTTCATGCGCGCGATTCAGCGCGGCGTGGCGACGCCCGACATGTACGCGGCGGGCGCGCTCACCGACGGCCTTGTCGAGCTATGGTTCAACGACGGCACGCATCCGAGCGTCGCTGGTGCCTACCTGAGCGCGCTCACGCTGTTCGGCAGCATCACCGGGCTCGACCCGCAGCTGCTGGGGTTCAACGAGATCGCCGCGCGCGACCTCGGGATCAGCCCGCGCGATGCCGTGCTGCTGCAGCAGGTCGCGGCCGATCAGCTGGGTTTCGCGGTCGTTCCGGTGCCGGCGAGTCTGCCGCTGTTCGCTGCGGGTCTGGCGGTACTGGCACTGGTCAGGCGTCGCCGGGCGCGAGGTTCCGACTCGCTCCGCTGATCGCGCGCGCGAGCGCAGCGACGCTGTCCAGATCGTGTACCGGCAGGCAGGCGTGCGCCTCGCGCGCGAGCACGCGCGCCCCGCGTGCGATCGGCTGGTAGCGGTCGTTGCGCAGCAGCGGGTTGAGCCACCACAGGCGAGTGGCGAGACGACGCAGCCGGGCGGCTTCGCGTGCGAGGTCGGCGGGTGCCGATGCGGCCGCCGTGTCCTCGTCGCCGCGCTCGAGGCCGTCGGTGAGCAGCAGTACCGTGGCGCCGCTGGCGAGCACCCGCCGCGCCCAGTCGCGATGAAACTGGTGCAGGCAGGCGGCGATGCGCGTGCCGCCCGACCAGTCCTGTACCCGCCCGGCCACGCGCGCGATCGCCTGGTCCGGATCGCGGTCGCGCAGATCGCGCGTGATGCGGGTCAGCCGGGTACCGAACACGAAGGCCTCGACCGGCCAGTCTGCAGCGACCGCCGCGTGCATGAAGTGCAGCAGCATGCGGGTGTAGCGCCCCATCGAGCCGGAGATGTCGGCGAGCAGCACGAGCGGTGCCGGACGCCGGGCCGGCGCACGCCACACCCAGTCGGCGGCCAGATCCGCGCGGCGCGCCTGCGCGCGCAGCGTCGCGCGCCAGTCGATCGCCCCG
>CANGUQ010000332.1 GCA_947456915.1 Betaproteobacteria bacterium | reverse complement strand
CCGTATTGCGGATCGGCGCAGCTGCAGTGGACCGAATGCAGCGGCGAAGGCAGCGTCTACGCGTTCACTGTCGTGCATCGCGCGCCGAGTCCGGCCTTTGCCGCGCGCGTGCCGTACGTCGTGGCGACGGTACGGCTCGCCGAGGGGCCGCACATGATGACCTCGATCGTCGGCTGCGCGCCGGAGGCGGTACGCATCGGCATGGCGGTGAGGGTGAGCTTCGAACGCGTGTCCGACGAGATCACGCTACCGGTGTTCGCGCCGGCGCAGACGACGCAGGGGGCATGACGATGGATCGGAAGGCTGCGGGCGCGAGAGTCGCGGCGGCGGGTGCGCGTGCACGTGCACGCACGGCGGCGATCGTGGTGGTCGTCGCCGGCACGGCTGTGCTGACGACCCAGGTTCGGGAGGCGTGCGCTCAGGGCGCGTGGCCGGTGAAGCCGGTGCGGATCGTCTCGCCCTATCCGCCCGGCGGCGCCAACGACATTCTTGCGCGCATCCTCGCGCAGAAGCTCGGCGAGACGCTCGGCCAGAGCTTTCTCGTGGAAAACCGGGCCGGGGCCGCCGGCAATCTGGGTGCCGAGCTGGTGGCGAAGGCCGCGCCTGACGGCTACACCCTGCTGATGGGGCAGGCGAGCAATCTCACGATCAACGTGAGCCTGATGCCGAAGATGGGCTTCGACCCGGTCAGGGACTTCGCGCCGGTGACGCTGGTCGCCTCGACGCCGAACCTGCTGGTCGTGCATCCGTCGCTGCCGGTGAAGACCGTGCGCGATCTGGTCAGGCTCGCACGAGCGCGGCCCGGAGCGCTCAACTACGCATCTTCGGGCAGCGGTACGGCCGGGCACCTCGCCGGCGAACTGTTCAAGCGGCAGGCCGGCATCGACATGGTGCACATCCCGTACAAGGGTGCGGCACCTGCGCTGACCGACGTGGTTGCAGGCCACGCACAGCTCTACTTCACTTCTCCGATCTCCGCGCAGCCGTTCACCCGCAGCGGGCGCCTGCGCATGGTGGCGGTGACCGGACTCAAGCGCTCTGCGTCGATGCCCGACATCCCGACCGTCGCAGAGGCCGGCTTCCCCGACTTCGACGTCGTGTCGTGGTGGGGGCTGCTCACGCCGGCTGCCGTGCCGCGCGAGGTGATCAATCGTCTGCATGCCGAGGTGACGAAGGCCATCGCGCTGCCCGACATCCGGGCGAAGTTCGCCGAGCAGGGGGCCGATCCGCTGACGAGTACCCCGGAGCAGTTCGCCGCGTACATCCAGAGCGAGATCGCGAAGTGGGGACGGCTGATCAGGGAACTGGGCGTTCGGTCGGAGTAGCAGCCCGGCGGCGGCAGCGCGCGGCAGGCGCGCCTGCGGCGGGCGCCGCTTGCGCCGGTTGGCGCGAGGAGATCATCCTGCGCGTACCCTGGCCGCTCAAGCCGCCGCCGGCATCCCGTTGGCCGTCACCACGCAGTTGCGGCCCCCGGCCTTGGCGGCGTAGAGAGCCTGGTCGGCAAGCTCGATCAGGTGCTCGGGGCTGCGCACGTCCGGGGCGAGCACGGACACTCCGAAGCTCGCGGTGATGCGCAGGCTGCGCGGGTCGGTGATGCACTGTCCTGCCTTGGTCTCCACCGCTGCGCGCAGACGCTCCGCTACCTGCCTTGCAATGGTCAGTTCCACGCCCGGCAGCACGATGCAGAACTCCTCGCCGCCGTAGCGGGCAAGAATGTCCTGCTCGCGCAGTTCGTCGGCGAGCACCTGATTGACCGCCCGCAGCACGGCATCGCCCGCGGCGTGGCCGTACTGATCGTTGAACCGCTTGAAGTGGTCGATGTCGCTCATGATGCAGCACAGGGTGGAACTGTTGTGGCGCGCTGCTGCGAACAGGGCTTCGAAGTTCTCGAACAGCGCGCGCCGGTTGAAGGCGCCGGTGACCGGATCGCGGGCGGCGAGCCGGCTCAGCTCGGTGTTCATCTGTTCGATGTCCTGCTTCGAGCGCAGCAGCTCGGCGTTCGAGCGCGCCAGCTGTTCATTCAGATCGACGATCTGAGTGATGTCCTCGAAGCTGATCAGGCAGCCGCGCACCTTGCCGTCCCCGTCGTCGATCGGCGCGCTGTTGACGAGCAGTCGCCGGCGCGAGCCGTCAGGGCGACGAATGTCCATCCGCGCGCCGCCGAGGGCTTCGCCGGTGTCCATCGCGAGCGCCCATGGATGATTCGCCGCGGATTCGGCCAGTGTCTCGGTGAAGCCGGGTATCCGGTGCAGCGCCGTTCCGGTGAGCGCCGCATCGCGCGGCAGCCCGGCGAGTTCGGTGAAGCGCTCGTTGGCGAGCAGGATCTGCGCCTGGCGATCGACGACGACGATGCCGCTGGAAAACACGTCGAACGCCTGCCGGATGCGGGCCGGCACGACCGATGCGGGGTCGAGGTGACTCAGCACCCGCCGCAGATAGAGCGCGAAGACGACGAAGCAGATGGTGCCCATCGCGATCATCACCGGCAGCAGTGGCGTGCGCAGCAGCAGGGAACCTGCGCTGTCGGGAGGGTCCCGGAACCACACCGATACGCGGCCCCAGTTGCCCGCAGCGTTCATCAGCGACACCCGATAGGCACTGGCGGGATCGCGCGCCTGCGACTCGGCGAGGCCGGACGCCCGGCGGTCGATCAGCGTGGTGCCGTCGCTTCGCTCGACCCGGATACGGGCCAGTCGCTCGTCGCGCGCAACCGCCAGCGCGATCGTGCGATCGAGGGCCGTGTCCTGCCCGGCTTCGAGCAGCACCACCGTCTGCGTCGCGATGTCCTGGGCTGCGCGGCTGCGCTGCTCGGCGAGCGCACCCGACGGGCTCGGGAAGATGCCGAACACGAGGTCGATGATGAGCAGCAGCGCCACTACCAGCGATGCGAGCCCGAGGCCGATCCGCACGGCCGGGCTCGGCCGGGGCAGCCGTGAGCGCAGGCGTCTCAGCACGACGATCTCCTTCGCCGGATCGGCTCGCGAGTGCTGGTGCGATGGCTCATCAGATCTCCGCGTCCGAGGTGAGGATCAGGCGACCGCTCAGCCGCGATGTGGCGGGCAGGACGGCCGGCAGATCCGTATCGTCTTCGCTTTCGCCCGCTGCAACCGTGGCGTCGGGCTTGCCGGACAGCACGTACAGCGGGTCGAGATTGCGCCAGATCGGTACGGAGGCAAGCAGGGCGAAGGTCAGTCCGCCACTGCGTGCCGCCCACAGCATCACCCCGGTCGTCGCGACGAGTCCGGTGATCTGCGTCATGTCGGTGGTGCCTACCACGAGTCCGGGGAGATCCTCGATCTGCTCGACGCGCGGGCGCTGTACCGTCTCCAGCACCAGTGCCGAAGCGACGAGCGGCGGCGAGGCAGTCGGCGGTGCCGACGCAACGCGCTCGCGCATGCGGCGCAGCAGACTACTGGACTCCGCGCGCGCGCTCTGGCCGTCCACTGTCGTGGCCGGGTTCGCCGGCAGCGCGACCGAAGCGGCGGGGGTGATGCGGCCCCCATCTGTGGCGGACAGCACGGCCGGTCCCGGCAGTTCGAGCAGACTCGCGCCATTCGCGATGATGCTCGTGGCCGCGCCAGTGGTCAGGTGTGCGCCGAAGCCGGCGAACATCTGCCCGAAGTTGCGGCCCTCTGCCGGCGAACTGGCGCGACCGCCGCCGCCCGTCGGTCCCGATTCAGGTGCAGCATCGTCGCTCGCAGCGGGGGGGCTCGCCTCCGCAGTGGGGCTGACGGACGACGAGTCGCGGGTGTCGTTCGGCGTGCTGCGGGAGGCCGATGGCGGCGGCGTGGTCGGCGTCGTCGGTGCACGCTCGGCGTCGGTGTCGCGGGTCGACGGGGCCGGAACTGGCGGGACGACGTCGCGGAGCACCGGCACGTATGCGACCTGTGGCACCGGGCCGACGGCAGGCGATGCGAGTGTCTCGCGGGTGCCGCGCCCGTCTACCCACGACACGCTCACTGCCAGTGTCTGGCCCACATCCTCCATGGCGACAACGTACGAAGCACCGTTCGCTCCCGGCACCGCAACGCCGCTGCGCAGCCACTGATACTCGACGCTGGTGGCGAGCGTGCCTGGCCCGTCCTCGTCGGCAATGCTCGCCAGATCGACATCCAGTGTCCGGCCGGCGCCGACGGTACCAGTGATCAGCGGCCTGCCGGCGGGCGCGTCGTTGACATTGGCCACGGTCAGCGTGAAGGTATCCGAGACGGCAGCGCCATCACGATCGGTGACGGTGATGCGCAGGCCCACGGTGCCGACATCGGCGTTGCCCGGGGTGCCGGACAGCACACGGGTGGCGGGGTCGAAGCTCAACCAGGCGGGCAGGGCGGTCCCGTCAGTGCGGGTGACCGACCAGGTGAGGGTGTCGCCCGCATCGGCGTCGGTGAACGTGTCTGCGGCGAGGGCACGGCTGAAGGCGACGTCCTCCAGCGCCGACAGGGCAGGGGTCGGGACCATCAGCACCGGGGCGTCGTTGACTGCCGTGACGGTGATGGTGCTGGTTGCGGACGCGGAGAGGCTGCCGTCGGAAACGGCCGTGGTCAGGGTGCGTGCGGCGGTGCCGTTCGCCACCGGGGTCCAGATGATGTTGCCGGCGGTGGTGAAGTAGGCGTTGAGGTCGGCCGTGCTGCCGCTGAAGGTGCGCGTGGTGGACGAACCTGCGACGGTGATGCCGCCGCTGCTGCCGGCCGCGATCACGCCGTCGGCGATCGACAGGGTGACGGTGAGGCTGGCGCTGTCGACATCGGCGAACGGAGTGCCGGTGTAGACGAGGTTGCCGGCCATGTCCTCGGTGACAGTGAAGGTCGTCGGGGCGCTGACGACGGGAGCGCCGTTCACTGCAGTGACGGTGACGGTGCTCGTCGTGGCAGCGGACAGGCTGCCGTTGGAGACGGTGGTGGTGAGGGTGCGCGCGGCGGTGCTGTTCGCCACTGG
>CANGUQ010000331.1 GCA_947456915.1 Betaproteobacteria bacterium | reverse complement strand
CTGCGCGCACGCCGCCGGCGTGCCGCCTGGTCGAGGCCGGGCCCGCGCTCATTCGGCCTTCAGCCCGATCTGCCGGGTCAGCCTGGCGTAGCGTGCGAGCTCTGTCGCCATGAACGCGCGAAACTGCTGCGGCGTGCTCGACTGCGCATCGATGCCCAGCGCGGCGAAGCGCTCCTGTGTGTCGGGAAACTCCAGCGCCTTGCGCAGCGCGGCGTTCAGCCGTTCGACGATCGGGGCCGGCGCCTTCGCCGGCAGCACAGCACCCCACCACGACACCATGTCGAAGCCCGGCACCCCGGCCTCGGCCATCGTGGGCAGCTCCGGAGCGAGTGGAGTTCGCTTCGCGCTCGACACGGCGAGCGCGCGCAGCTTGCCGCTCTTCACGTGTGCTGCGGCCACCGGCGGGCTGGCGAACACGAAGTCGATCTGGCCGCCGAGCAGATCGGTGACCGACTGGCCGGTTCCCTTGTATGGCACGTGCAGCAGGTCGATCCCGGTGAGCAGCCGCAGCAACTCGGTGGTCAGGTGTGCCGGGGTGCCGCTGCCTCCGGTACCGTACTTGATCGCGCCGGGCTTCGCCCTTGCCCACGCAATGAGCTCGGCGACGTTGCGCACCGGCAGCGACGGGCCGATGACCAGCATGGTCGGCCCGGTCGCCAGCAGCGACACCGACTCGAAGTCGCGCAGCGCGTCGTAGCCGAGCCTGGGGTAGATGTGCGGATTGATCGCCAGCGGTGCGACGTTGGCGAGCAGCAACGTGTAGCCGTCGGGCTGCGAGCGTGCCGCGATCTCGCTGCCAAGGCTGCCGCCCACGCCGGGACGGTTGTCGACCAGCACCGGCTGCCCGATCTGCTCGGCGAGCCGGGTGCCGATCGCACGCGCGACGAGATCCGACGAGCCGCCGGGCGGGTAGGGCGCGATCCAGCGGATCGGCTTCGCCGGCCAGGCTGGCGCCTGCGCGGGGGTGCGATCCGACGCGAGCAGCAGCCCGGCGCCGGCGAGCAGCATGGACAGGAACGCCGCGAGCGATGCGCGGGTCGCGTGTGCGGATTGCGGCGCCGCGCCGCGCTCAGTCGATGCGCGCACCGATCTCTTTCACCAGAGCCGCCCAGCGCGGCATGTTCGTCTTCATGTAGTCGATCATCTCCTGCGGTGACGTCGCGGTCGCCCGGTCCGAGCCGCCCTGATTGAGCAGCCGCGCGGCGAACTCCGGAGTGTTGAGCAGGCGCACCACCTCGGTGTTGAGCCGGGTGATGATCTCCTGCGGCGTCCTCGCCGGGGCGAGCAGGCCGAACATCACGGCTGCCTCGTAGCCCCTGGTGCCGAGCGCCTCGTCGACCGTCGGCACGTCGGGCAGCAGCCGCGAGCGCGCGGCCGAGGTGACCCCGAGCGCGCGCAGCTTGCCGGCCCGCAGTTGCGGCAGCGACGTGCCGACGCCGGAGAAGTAGATCGGCACATGTCCGCCCAGGACGTCGATGAGGGCCGGGCCGCCGCCCTTGTACGGGATGTGCAGCATCTTCACGCCGAACTGCCGGTTGAACAGTTCGCCCGCAAGCTGGCTGATGCTGCCGGCGCCGAACGAGGCGAACGACAGACTGCCGGGTTTCTTCTTCGCCAGCGCGACCAGATCGGCCAGCGACTTCACCGGCAGCGCGGGATTGACCACGATCACCAGCGGCACTTCGGCCACCAGTCCGATCGGGGCGAAGTCGGCGAACGTGTCGAAGGGCAGCTTCGGAAAGAACGTCGGATTGAGCATCTGCGAAGTGATGCTCTGGAACATGATCGTGTAGCCGTCGGGCACCGCGCGCGCCACGGCCTCGGCGCCGATTGCGCCGTTCGAGCCGCCGCGGTTCTCGACGACGATCGCCTGCCCGATCGCCTGCGCCAGCGGCTCGGCGAGGATGCGCCCGACGATGTCCGCGCCGCCGCCGGGGGGCCACGGGATCACCATGCGCACGGGCTTGGTCGGCCACGCGGCCGCGGATTGCGCGACGGCGGCATCAGGTGAAGCTGCCGCCAGCATCGACACCAGTGCCAGCGCTGCAAGTTGCGGGCGTTGCATGGGCAGACCCTCCTCCGGGCGTGGTACGGACTCTCGTGTGGGCGGGTGCGGGGCACCGCACGCGGACGCACGCACAGAGACGCCGAGTGCCCTGGCGGGCGCGTGCGAATCGGCGGCGCCCCGTGTGCTGCGCGCCAAGGCATTTGTCCGTACCGTTTGTCCAGTCATTTTAGGCGGGGTGGACCCGGGTCGCAACCGGCGCCAGCGCTGCAGACCCCACCCGCCGCGCTGGCGGCCGGTCGGCGCGTCGGGGGCCTCGGCCCTGCACGTTTGCGCGGCGCCGCCGAAATCTGCTCGAATTCCGCAGTCCGAGCACGACCTGCAGCGACGCCGGGCCGATGCTCGACAACGTGTCGATCACGCCGGTGGGCACGACCGTCGTACCGGTACCGGGCTCGGCTGCGCTGCTTCTTGGCGGCATCGCGGCGCTGGGCGGCGTGCTCCGTCGGCGCAACCGCCAGCATCCGCCTGCCGCCACCGTGCGTGCGGCGTTGGCGGGGGCGGCGCGCCCCGGTCTTCGCTGTCGGCTCGCGGGCAGACGCTCGGGGCGGGAGGGCAGCGTCAAGGAGTCGATCGACGGCCCGAGCGCGGACACCAGGTCACTTCGCACGGGCGCCTGCGACGCCCCGCGGCGCGCTAGCGCCTGCCGCGCAGGCGGTACTCGACCGCGTGCACCCGCAGCCTGCGCCAGTTGTCGGCAAACGCCTGCGCCAGAGCAGGATTGCCGCGCAGCACGAGGATGTTCTCGGCGTTGCGCCGCTGCGCCGACCAGGTGAAGTTGTAGCTGCCGGTGACCAGTACTGCGTGCTCGCTGGTGGCGTCGACGATCATCACCTTGTTGTGCGCGCTCGACTGCTCCGGGTCGAGGTAGACCGCGACCCCGTTGCGCACCAGCTCGGCGAGCACGCTGTTCGGCTGCTGACGATCCTGCTGGTCATCGGCGATCACTTCCACCCGCACGCCGCGCCGCTGTGCGTCGATCATTGCCCGCGCGATGCGCCGGTGGGTGAAACTGAACATCTGCACCAGCACTTCGCGCCGCGCCTGGGCGAGGATGCCGATGAGGATGTCGTCGACCGGATCGCCCGGCGTGAACGCGACCTGCACGCTGCCGGTGGCCGCGAACAGACGGGTCTGGCTGCCCCCGCCTTCGGCCAGCGAAGGCGTGCGCCCCCACGCCCCGGGCGCCGCCGCCCCCGTCAGCAAGGCACACAGCAGCATCGCCGCGGCGGTTCGTCCCAAGGCCCGCGCGCCGCAGCACCCGCCGGACCCGACCGGAAATGCAAAAGGTGCAAAAGGTGCAAAAGGGGCCAGGCCCCTTTTCGGTTCTCTTGCCGGCGGGCCCCCTTTGGAGGTGCCCGGGGCATGGTTCCTTGCAAATGTAAAAGGGGCCAGGCCCCTTTTTGGCTGTGCGTGGCGGTGAGGCGGCGTGCCGGTCATGCGTCGGCGGGCGCGGTCTGGGTCGTCTTGCGCTCCAGCACCGCGGCGAAGAAGCCGTCGGTGCCGTGCTCGTGCGGGGTGAGTGCGAGGTACTCGCCAGTCGGCAGTTCGATCCCGAGTTCGCGCAGCACGGTCTGCGCCGGGCGCAGCGCGAACTGCGGGTGCTGCGCGAGAAAGGCTTCGACGATGACGCGATTCTCGGCGTCGAGCAGGCTGCAGGTGGCGTAGACGAGGCGGCCGCCCGGCTTCACCAGCCGCGCCGCGCTGGCGAGGATGGATGCCTGCTTTGTCGCCATCTCCGCGACCGCCGCTTCCGGCTGGCGCCACTTCATGTCCGGGTTGCGGCGCAGCGTGCCGAGTCCGGTGCAGGGCGCATCGACCAGCACGCGGTCGATCTTGCCGGCGAGGCGCTTGACGCGCGCGTCGTGCTCGTGCGCGAGCCGCTGCGGCTGCACGTTGGACAGGCCGCTCTTCTTCAGTCGCGGTTCGAACGCCTTCAGCCGTCGCTCCGACACGTCGAACGCGTACAGTCGGCCGGTCGACTGCATCAGCGCTCCGAGCGCGAGCGTCTTGCCGCCGGCGCCGGCGCAGAAGTCGACCACCATCTCCCGCCGTTTCGGCGCGACCAGCAGCGCAAGCAGCTGGCTGCCCTCGTCCTGGACCTCGACAGCCCCGCTGACGAACAGAGGGTCGCGCGCGAGCACCGGGCGCCCGGCGATGCGGATGCCCAGCGGCGAGAACGGCGTCGGCCGGGCATCCAGGCCGCTCGCACGCAGCTGAGCCAGCGCCTCGTCGCGGCCGATCCTGAGCGTATTCACGCGCAGATCGAGCGGCGCGGGCTGGTTCAGCGCTGCCAGCAGTCGCCCTGTCCCGGCCTCGCCGTGCTGCGCCTGCAGCCGTGCGTACAGCCAGTCGGGTACGTCGGCGGCCTCGGCTGCGGACAGCGCCCGCCCGGGGCCGGCATGGCTTGCGCCCAGCCACTGTGCATCGCTGCGCCCGATCGCCGGCTCCAGTGCTCGTGCCGACACGCCGTAGAGGTGGGTGAGCGCAACCAGCACCAGCTGCCGCGGCGTCGGTGGCGTGAGCGCAGGCGGTGATGGTGCGGGTGCCGGGCCAGCAGCCGATCCCGGTACCGGCGCGGCCGCGGCAGGCGCCGACGGTTGCGCCACTGCAGCCATCGCCGCCTGCGCGCGCAGCGTCAGCGTTCGCAGCCGGCGCAGCACCGCGAACATCACCTCGGCGGTGAAGGCGCGGTCCTGCTGGCCCAGTTCGCGCCGGCTGCGGAACAGCTGTTGCAGGACGTGATCGGCAGGGTGGCTGAAGGTCAGTGCGAGACTGAGCGCCTGCGCAGCGGCATCGATACGCAGGGGGGTAGCGGAGGGCAGAGCATCCATCGGCAGTGGCGGGGCGGCCGGTCGCGGACGGACCGGGCACGACGG
>CANGUQ010000330.1 GCA_947456915.1 Betaproteobacteria bacterium | reverse complement strand
CAGCCGCGGTTTCTCCGGCGCCGCTCATCGCCGGTCGGCCGCCGGAACCCTGCGCACGTGGCACCCCGGCGCCGCGCGGCCGGGTCTCAATCCGCGAACTCCACCGCGTAGTCGATCGTGAGCGGCGCGTGGTCGGAGAAGCGCCTCGCCTTGTAGATCGCCGCCTTGCGCGCGGTACCGGCGATGCCGGGCGTGGCGATCTGGTAGTCGATGCGCCAGCCCACGTTGTTTGCCCACGACTGGCCGCGATTGCTCCACCACGTGTACTGCTCCGCCCGCGCATCCAGGCGCCGGAACACGTCGACCCAGCCGTGTCGATCGAGCACTTCGGTCAGCCACGCCCGCTCCTCGGGCAGGAAGCCCGAATTCTTCTGGTTGCTGCGCCAGTTCTTCAGATCGATCGGCTGGTGCGCGATGTTCCAGTCGCCGCAGAGGATGAACTCGCGACGCTCGCGGCGAAGCTGGATCAGTTCGGGCAGGAACTTCGCCATGAACGCGAACTTCGCCTGCTGGCGATGCGGTCCGGCCGCGCCCGACGGCAGGTAGAGCGACACCACCGACAGCGCGCCGAAGTCCGCACGCAGGAACCGTCCTTCGCTGTCGATGTCGGCGATACCCAGCCCTGCCACCACGCGATCGGGCGCCCGGCGCGAGAACAGCGCAACACCGCTGTAGCCCTTCTTCTGCGCGCAGTGAAAATGTGCGTGCCAGCCGCGCGGCGTGGCAAGCTTGGGATCGAGGTCGGCTACCCACGCCTTGACCTCCTGCACGCAGACCACATCCGCGCGACTGCGCCGCATCCAGTCGAACAGACCCTTGGCTGCGGCCGAACGAATGCCGTTGACGTTGACTGTGGTCAGCCTCAGCATCCCGCCTGCCTGCCGCTCGATGAACGCCGCAACCCGACACCCTCAGGCACGAAAGTCGCTGCATTTGCCCATGATTCCGGCCCCGACAGGTATCCGGACCCCGTTCCGCCTTTGATCGGCGAGTCCGAGTGTACCCGTCCGATCGGCAGAATGTGACGGAATCCCTTGAAACGACACGCCAATTTGCGCATTTCCAACGCGACATGAGCAGTTACCGTCAGCAATTCGTCGCCTTCGCGACGCAGCGACAAGCCTTGCGCTTTGGTCACTTTGTGACAAAAGCCGGCAGGCCTTCGCCCTATTTCTTCGATGCCGGCCTGTTCAACGACGGCGGCGCGCTGGCGCAACTGACCGAGTTCTACGCCTCGGCGATCCTCGACTCGGATCTGGCGTTCGACATGCTGTACGGCCCCGCATACAAGGGTATCCCGCTGGTCGCCGGAGTGGCGATCGCGCTTGCGGCACGTGGTCGCAACGTTCCGTACGCATTCAACCGCAAGGAAGCGAAGGACCACGGCGAAGGCGGGTCGATCATCGGCGCGCGGCTGTCCGGGCGCGTGCTGATCGTCGATGACGTGATCTCGGCAGGCACGTCGGTGCGCGAGTCGCTGACGCACATTGCGGCCGCGGGCGCCGTGGCCGCTGGCGTGGTGATCGCGCTCGACCGGATGGAGCGCGGCACCGGCGCCCTTTCGGCCGTCGACGAAGTCCGCCAGCAGATGGGGCTGCCCGTGGTGAGCATTGCCAATCTGGACGATATCGTCGAGTTCCTCGGCCACGATCCGGCAATGGCCGAGCGGCTGGCCGCCGTGCGCGACTACCGGATGAAGTACGGGAGCCGTTGACATGCCGCACCTGCTGTCCGCATCCATCTGTGCGCTCGCTGTCCTCGCTGCCGTTGCAGGCGCGCCGCCAGCGAGCGCGCAATCCGCGCCCGGCAAGGGTACGGGCGCGAGCACGGGCATCATCTGCTGGCACGACAAGAACGGCAAACAGGTCGGCTGCGGCTACTCCGTGCCGCCGGAGTATGCGAACAACCCCACGCGCGAGCTCAATTCGCGCGGATTGACGGTCAAGAAGACCGAGGCGGCAGCGACTGCCGAGGCCGTGCGTGCCAGACAGGAGGAAGAGGCCCGGCGCAAACAGGACGACGCGGAGCGTGCTGCCGCGAAGAAACGCGATCAGGCCCTGATCAACTCCTACACGACCGAGAGCGAGATCGACTCGCGCCGCGATCGCGAGATCGCGCAGATCGACCTCACGATCCTGAGCCTGCAGACCACGCTCAAGCAGCAGCGTACTGCGGAAACCGAGCTGCGCCGCCGCGTCGACGGCTTCGCCAAGACCGGCAAGCCCGCACCCGATGCGCTGATCGAGGAGCTGCGAAGAGCCACCAGCGAGGTGACCGATACCGAGCGCATGATCGGGCAGAAACGAGCCGAACAGGACAGCGTGCGCGCGAAGTACGGCGAGCTGCGTGCGCGATTCACCGAACTCACCCGCCGCGACGCCGCGCCGGCAAAGTAGCCGCCAGCTGCTCTGCGGCGACTAGTCGGGAAGCGCGATCTTCTCCTCGCGCACGACGCTGCGCCAGCGCGCAACCTCCGCCGCGAGGAACTTCTGTGTCTGCGCGGGCTGCGTCGGATTGGCGCCGCTGCCGATCTGGCGGAAACGCTCGATGATCTCCGGGCGCGCGAGCCCCGCGTGCAGCACCTGGACCAGCCGGTCCACGATCGGTCGCGGCAGGCCGCGCGGTCCCGCGAGTGCCAGCCAGCCGCGCACGTCGAAGCCCGGCGATACCGTTTCGGCGACCGTCGGGACGTCGGGCCAGTTCTGCCAGCGCTGCGGGAAGCTCACCGCCAGCGGCCGCAGCTTGCCCGCCTGCACCAGTGCCTCCATCCCGGCCGGCGTGTCGAACACCACGGCCACCTCGCCCTGTACGGCAGCCAGAGGCGCCGCGTTGCCGCCCTTGTAGGCGATCTCGTTGAAGCGCACCCCTGTTCGGCTCTGCAGCAGCACCGCCGTCATGTGCATGCCAGTGCCGATGCCGGCGTGCGCGAGATTCACCCGGCCCTGCTCGGCCCTCGCCATCTTCATCAGATCGGCGAGCGTCTTCGCCGGATGATTCGCCGCCACCGCGATGACGAACGGAAAGCTCGTCACCAGCGACACCATCGTGAAGTCGTCGACCGGGTCGTAGGGCACCGACTTGTACAGCGCGTGCGAGATGCTGTGGCCGGAGGCCATCGCGAACAGCGTGTAGCCATCCGGCTGCGCCCGGGCAACGATACCTGCGGCCACTGCGCCGCCGGCGCCGGGTCGGGTGTCCACGATCACCGGCTGACCCAGCCCCTCGGCCAGCGCCTGCGCCATGATGCGTGCGGTGATATCGACGTTGCCGCCGGGCACGAAGCCGTGGATGAGGCGCAGCGGCTTCTCCGGCCACTGCCCGGGCTGTGCCGCGGGCGCCGGCGCGCTCACCGCAAGCGCGAGCAGCACGGCCAGAAGCATGAGCACGACCGGCAAGGCGCGTGCGCGCGTGCCGAGGCAGGACGAATTGAGCAGCGGACGAGTCATCGGAAACACTCCATCGATACGGACACCGGCGCCAGGTGCCGGTCGAGCGGCGGACCCGGTGGCTGGCGCGCCTTCACGCAGCGAACAGACGCTCGCCCTCGCGCACCGGAGTGTAGACGTAGCCCCCCTTGCGCATCACGCGCTCGCGCACCGCGAGCAGATCGCTCTTCAACTGCCGCAGCGCGATCTCCGGGTAGAGCAGCCGGCCGTGGCGCTTGACGAACTCGCCGGCGACCAGCACGCTGTCCACGTTTGCCGCCTCCGCGCTCATCACCACCATGTGCACCGGATCGCCGCCGGGCAGCCCCGGGAACAGGTTCATGTCCGAGCCGCGCACGAGCACGATGTCGGCCTGCTTGCCCGGGGTGAGCGACCCGATGCGGTGATCGAGGCGCAGTGCCTTCGCGCCGCCGATCGTCGCCCAGCGCAACGCCGAGCGCGTTGTCGTCGCGTGTGCCGCCGGCGGATAGCGCCCGGCAGCGGCCGCCGCGGCGTTGTCCAGCTCGCGCTGGTGCAGGAAGGCGCGCCGCATCTCGGCCAGCATCGACGCGCTGAAGTACGGGTCGACGTCGGTGCCGATCGACGGCACGCCGCCGAAGCGTTCCCAGCGCCCGAGCAGTGCCGGACGCTCGCAGTTGAGCAGTTCGGCCATGCAGGTGGCCGACACGGAGCACCCGGCCTCGACGATCATCCTCAGCTCGTCGTCCTCGAAGCAGTTGCCGTGCACGACGTTGTGATCGGGGCCGAGCAACCCTGCCTTCGCCAGCCGCCACATGCCGTCGGGTGTCATCCGCTTGCCCTTGCGCCCGAATGTGTGCGCGCTGTTGATCAGTCCGTACTCGCGCGCGAGGCGGATGTCGGACTCGGTGACCTCGTACGTGCTCCAGTCGGGGCCGAGAATCGCCAGCGCCATCGTCACCCGCCGCTCATCGGAGGCGAGCCGCCCGGTGCGCAGCCGGTGCACTTCGGCGCGCGGCTGACCGATCTCGGCGTACGACCTGCCGCCCTCGGCCTTCGTCTCGTACATCGTCTTCGCCGTGCCGTGACCGAACACCGCGCGGATCCCCGAAGCCTCCAGCCCGTCGATCGCCGCGTCGGCCATCTCGCCGTGACGCAGGTTGTGGCACCAGTCGAAGATCGTCGTCGTGCCGCCATCGATCGCCGACAGCGCACCGAAGAGGTTCACGACGCGGTTGTCCTCGGCCTCGAAGCGATGCGTGAGATTGCTGTGCATCGTGCCGAAGTAGTCGCGCGCGCTCACCCAGTCCGAGCCGATGCCGCGCAGCGCCACTTCCCAGGTGTGGATGTGGCTGTTGACCAGGCCGGGAATGGCGACCATGCCGGCGGCATTGACCACGACCGCGTCGCGCGCCGCAATGCAGGGGGCGACGGCCGCGATCGTCTCGCCCTCGATCAGGATGTCGCCCCGGGCGAGATCTCCGATCGCATCGTCCATCGACACGATCGTCGCATTCTTCAGCAGCGTGCGGTTCACCATCTGCGCTCCATCGGTTTCTG
>CANGUQ010000329.1 GCA_947456915.1 Betaproteobacteria bacterium | reverse complement strand
TGCGCACCGGAGGCTGGCACGGCACACCCGTGTGCCGACGCGCCTGCGCTGCCGGCCGCAGGCGGCGCGCCTGCGCCCGATCTCCCGCGCCGCGACTGATCCGGATGAGTGCAGCCAGCGAAGAGTGGACGGATTTCTCGTGGCTGGTGATCCAGCTCGCGCGCCAGATCCGCCCGCACGACGTGACTTTCAGCGGTGTGAATTCGACGCTGCCGATGCTCGCCTGCCTGCTCGCGAAGCGGACCTGCGATTTCCCGTTCACCTATCTGAACGTGGCAGGCGGCGTCGATCCGACCCCTGCACGGATTCCGCACTCGAGCAGCGCACCGGCGCTGTTCGAGGGCTCGGCGTCGATCTTCGCCAATCAGGACTTCTACGACCTGTGCCTGCGCGGCGGTATGGACCTGTGCTTCCTCGGCGCCGCGCAGATCGATGCGCTGGGCCGTACCAACGTATCGGTGATCGGCGACTACGCGAAACCGAAAGTCCGTCTCCCCGGTGGCGGTGGTGCGGTGGTGATGATGCCGACCGCCAGACGGGTAGTGACCTGGCGTACCGAGCACACGCCGCGCGTACTGGTCGAGCGGCTGGACTTCGTCACTGCCGCTGGTCGCACTGCTGCGGTGATCACGCCGCTGGCGGTGTTCGAGCGGGATCCCGACCACGCCGCCTCGCGCCTGAAGCTCGTGCTGATGCGGCCCGGCGTTGCAGCCGAGGAGATCGCCGCACGCACGGGCTTTGCATTTGCAGCAGACACTGCAGTCGTCGCACCGCCACCGACCCGGCGCGAACTCGACGCACTCGCAAGCATCGACCCTGACGCGCGCTTCGCCGCCGAGATCTGAACACCCCAAAGGGGCCCACCAAAAAGGGGCCAGGCCCCTTTTTCGAACACTGCGGGAAAGCTGGCGCGAAAAAAGGGGCCTGGCCCCTTTTTGCCTGGGCAGGGACGCAGCGGGCGCTGCTCGAGAAAAAACCCGGAGGTCTTGCGAGCTCCGGGTTTTTTCGAGCGCTGCAGGGAGTGCTACTCGTCGCCCTGGAACGCCTCGTCGCGCTTCTTCCGGACCGCCGGCAGGATGATCACCAGCAGGGAGGCCGCAGCCAGAATCAGGAAGGTCAGACTGATCGGCCGGGTGACGAACACCGTGGGATCGCCTCGCGAGATCAGCAGTGCGCGCCGCAGGTTTTCCTCCATCAGCGGCCCGAGGATGAAGCCCAGCAGCATCGGCGCAGCTTCGCAGCCGAACTTCATGAACGCGTAGCCGACGATTCCGAAGAACGCCATGAGGATCGGGTCCTGGATGCTGTTGTTCAGGCTGTACGTACCGATGCACATGAACATCAGGATCGCCGGGAACAGAATCCGGTAGGGCACCTTCAGCAGCTGCACCCACATCCCGATCAGCGGCAGATTCAGGATAACCAGCATCAGGTTGCCGATCCACATCGAGGCGATCAGGCCCCAGAACAGATCGGGCCGGTTGGTCATCACCTGCGGGCCGGGGGCGATACCCTGGATCATCATCGCGCCGAGCATCAGCGCCATCACGCCCGAACCCGGGATGCCCAGAGTGAGCGTGGGGATGAAGGCGGTCTGTGCGGCAGCGTTGTTCGCCGACTCGGGACCGGCCACGCCGCGGATGTCTCCCTTGCCGAACTGGGAGTTGTCCTTGGCGAGCTTCTTCTCCATGGCGTAGGTCGCGAACGCCGCAACCACCGGCCCGGTGCCCGGAAGCGTACCGAAGAACGCGCCCAGACCCGTGCCGCGGACGATCGCCCCGGCAGACATCTTGATGTCTTCCCAGCGCGGCATCAGGCCGGTCACCTTGTCGGTGAAGACCTGCCGCTGATCATCCGGCGTCTCCAGGTTCTTGATGATCTCGCCCAGGCCGAAGAACGCCATCGCGATCACCACGAAGCCGATGCCGTCGGACAGGCCCGGCAGACCGAAGGTGAAGCGCGACATGCCCGAGTTCACGTCCGTGCCGACAATGCCGAACAGCAGGCCGACCAGGATCATCCCGAGCGCCTTGACCAGCGAACCGTGCGCCAGCACCGCCGATGCGACCAGACCGAACACCATCAGCGAGAAGTACTCCGGCGCGCCGAACTTGAGCGCCATCTCGGCGAGCGGCGGAGCCGCCACCGCGATCAGCAGCGTACACACCGTACCGGCGAAGAACGAGCCGATCGCCGCGATCGCCAGTGCGTGGCCGGCCCTGCCGTTCTTGGCCATCGCGTGGCCGTCCAGACAGGTCACCACGGAAGACGACTCGCCCGGCAGGTTCACCAGTACCGCCGTGGTCGAGCCACCGTACTGGGCACCGTAGTAGATGCCGGCCAGCATGATCAGCGCACCCACCGGCGGCAGGGCGAAGGTCGTCGGCAGCAGCAGCGCGATCGCTGCAACCGGCCCGATACCCGGCAGCACTCCCACCAGTGTGCCCAGCAGACAGCCGATGAACGCGTAGATCAGGTTCTGGAGGCTCAGCGCGACGCCGAAGCCCATCCACAGTTCGTCAAACAGATCGATAAACCATTCCATGGCGGTCAGCTCCCGAACATCAGTCGAAACGGCGTAGAGATGGTCGAGATGAAGTCACTGACCGCCTTGCCGAAACTCTCTTCCCAGAACGGGTGGAACGGTACGCCCAGGCCCCACTCGAACACGATCAGACCGATGGCGATCAGCACGAGATAGGTGATGATGTTCTCGACCGGCCGGAAGTTCTTCACCGAACTGTTGGCGATGATGACCATCACCAGTGTGGCAATGACCAGACCGAAATTGTCAACCACCACCGCGAACGAGATCACCGACAGCGGCATCAGCGCGAGCGGTACCAGCGCCCAGCGCGTCACCCGCTCTTCGTTCGTCGGCTCGACGAAGAACGAGCGGCCGGACACGAACAGTCCGATCACGGTCAGCAGGTAGCCGAGGTAGGTCGGGAAGTAGCCCGGCCCCATGCGCATCGCCCGACCGAGCGGATAGTCCTTGGCGACGTAAACCGCCAGGAGGCCAAGGCCGAGAAACATCAGGCCGGCCCAGAAATCCTGGCTGTAGGACCGGAACTTGAACGTACCCATTCGTACTCCCTCCGTTACTGATCGATTGCCCGATTGATTCGTGCCGGCGACTGTGTCGCTCTGGTCAGTGTTGCTGCGCTTCTTCCCCCGCCTTTGGCCTTTCGGCGACCGCGGAACTCCACCAGCCTGCCCCTTCCTGCCCTCGCCGCCGCTCGCTGCGACCTTTTCTGCCGCCGGCCGGGGCTCCGGAAAGCCCCCGCCCAAGGGAGGAAAAGGGCGAAAAAGTGCGCAACGTTACCACAGGAAACAGCGGCTTCGGCTAGGCCCGGAGCGGCCTTTTTCAGGGATTTCGATGTTGCAGCGCAGCGAAGCCGCCCGCAACTCAGCGTAGCGGCACGGCCGCCACGTGGTCCGGCGAAGCACCAACACGTTGTCGTCACCGCTCACCCATCGACCCAGCCGCTCGCGCGCGCCTGCGCCAGCACCCGGTCGACGATCTGCGGCGCCAGCCCGACGTAGGTCGTCGGGTCGAGCACCGCGGCCAGTTCCGTCGCGCTCATCGCCTGCGCCACCCGCGGCATCGACTGCAGCGACTGCTCGAGCGTGATCCCCTGGGCCAGTCCGTGCATCGACGCCTCGTACACCAGCTCGTGGGCGCTCTGCTTGCCGACCTTGTCCGAGAGCTCGAACATCACCCGTTCGGAGAGCAGATAGCCGCCGAGCAGATCGAGATTGGCGCGCATGCGCTCGACATTGACCACCAGACCCGACAGCACGTACTTCATCTGCGCGAGGATCACCCCGAGCGAGAGGCAGACCTCCGGCAGCGCCTTCCACTCGACCTTCCACGCCATGCCGTCGCGCTCGTGCTCCTGCTTCATCGCCTCGTGGATGAAGGCGACGTTGTAGCGCAGCGACGTCGCCACGGTCACCACGTTCTCGCACACGGTTGGATTGCGCTTGTGCGGCATCGTCGAGGAGCCGACCTTGCCGTCGCTGAACGGCTCGTCCAGTTCGCCGATCTCGTTGTGCGCAAGCGTGAGGATCTCGTTGGCGATCTTGCCCAGCGTGCCGCCGAGCATGCCCAGGATGTTCGCGTACTCGGTGAAGCGGTCGCGCGCGGGCTGCCAGTTGATCTCCGGGACCGCGAGGTCCAGCCGCTGCATCAGCCTGCGCTCGAGCTCGAACGCCTGCGATCCGTAGGAGGCCTGGGTGCCGACCGCGCCCACCATGCTGCCGACGAACAGGCGCGGCTCGACCTCTCGCAACCGCGCGTGATGACGGCCGAGTTCGGCCAGCCACACCGCGCACTTGTGTCCGAACGTGATCGGCAGCGCCTGCACCGCATGCGTGCGACCGACCATCGGCGTCGCCTTGTGCGTGTCGGCAAGCCGGAACACCTCGCGTCCGATCGCCGCCAGATCGCGCAGGAACACCCGGTGCGCGTCGCGCAGCTGCAGCACCGTCCCGGTGTCCAGCACGTCCTGCGTCGTCGGCCCGAAGTGCAGCCACTCACCGTGTTCCGGCCGGCAGTTTTGCTGCAGCGCACGCAAAGCCGGGACCAGCGGATGCTTGGTCGTGCGGATGCCCTCTGCGATCCGCTCCAGATCGACCAGCGACACGCTGGCGTGCGCAGCGATGTCGGCTGCGGCCGCCTGCGGCACGATGCCCAGTTCGGCCTGCGCCAGCGCCAGTTGCGCCTCGTAGTCGTACCACTTCTGCACACGCGTCTCGTCACAGAAGATCGCGCGCAACTCGTCGGTCGACCAAAGGTGCTTCAGCAGCACCATGTCGAATACGCTCGATGCCATCGATGCCTCCTCGTTGCCGGATACGCCACCCGCCGCAGGCGGCGTCGACGTCATGAAGGTGACGCAATCCGCGTGACGATGTCAAACGGGCCGCCGCCGCCAGCGCACGATCGATCCGCGCGCCGCCCG
>CANGUQ010000328.1 GCA_947456915.1 Betaproteobacteria bacterium | reverse complement strand
CGCGCGTGCGCAGCCGCCGGAGCACGGCCGGCACCGGAGCGTGCCGGGTGTTGTCCGCCCGCATCGACGCGGGTAGAGTCCACGACTGCGCGACCGATGCGATGCAGCGCCCCTGCGGCGCGGCGGGTGACCGGCGGTGCTTTCTTGCCGAGTCGGCGGTGGGCGCCCGGAATCACCAGCGGGGTCGTGCTCCCGGAGGACACCGATCATGAACACCGGCAACTCTGCCTACGACGTCGGGCTCGATCGCACGCCGGCGAATTTCGTCGCCCTGACGCCGCTGTCGTTTCTCGAACGCTCGGAACTGGTCTACGGTCATCGCACGAGCGTCATCCACGGCGATCAGCGCTGGACGTGGCGCGAAACCGCGGCGCGCTGCCGCAGGCTCGCCAGCGCACTCGCGCAGCGCGGGATCGGCCGCGGGGACACGGTGGCGGCGATGCTCGCGAACACGCCGCAGATGCTCGAGTGCCACTTCGGCGTGCCGATGGCACGTGCCGTGCTCAATACCCTCAATACCCGGCTCGACGCCGCGGCGATCGCGTTCATGCTCGATCACGCCGAAGCGAAGGTGCTGATCACCGATCGCGAGTTTTCCGCCACCATCGGCGAGGCGCTGAAGCTCGCCCGGGTGAAGCCGCTGGTGATCGACGTCGACGATCCGCTGCACAGCGGCGGCACGCTGCTGGGCAGCCTGGACTACGAGGCCCTGCTCGCCGAGGGCGATCCGCAGGCGCCGGGGCTGCGTCCCCTCGACGAGTGGGATGCGATCTCGCTCAACTACACGTCGGGCACGACCGGCAATCCGAAAGGTGTCGTCTATCACCATCGCGGCGCCTACCTGAATGCGGTGGGCAACGTGCTCGCGGCGTCGATGCCGATGCTGCCGGTGTACCTGTGGACACTGCCGATGTTCCACTGCAACGGCTGGTGCTTTCCGTGGACGGTGACTGCGCTCGGCGGCACCCACGTGTGTCTGCGCCGGATCGACCCCGCGCTCGTGTTCGAACTGATCCGCACCCACGGCGTCACCCACTACTGCGGCGCGCCGATCGTGCACACGATGCTGATCAACGCACCGGCCGAACTGCGTGCGGGCATCACGCAGCGCGTGACTGCGCTGGTCGCCGGGGCGGCGCCGCCCGCGGCGATGATCGAGGGCATGGCGAAGATCGGCTTCGACCTGTACCACGTGTACGGCCTGACCGAGGTGTACGGGCCCTCGGCAGTGTGCGAGCGCCAGCCCGAGTGGGCGCACATGCCACTCGCCGAGCAGGTGGTGAAGAACGGCCGGCAGGGCGTGCCCTACGTGCTGCAGGAGGGTCTCACCGTCATCGATCCGCAGACGATGCAGCAGGTGCCGGCAGACGGCCAGACCATGGGCGAGGTGATGTTTCGCGGCAACGCGACGATGAAGGGGTACCTGAAGAACCCCAGGGCGACCGAAGAGGCGTTTCGCGGCGGCTGGTTCCACACCGGTGACCTCGGCGTGCTGCACCCCGACGGCTACGTGAAGCTCAAGGATCGGGCGAAGGACATCATCATCTCGGGCGGCGAGAACATCTCCTCGCTCGAGGTCGAGGACGTGCTGTCGAAGCATCCGGCGGTGCTGCTCTCGGCGGTGGTCGCCAAGCCCGACCCGAAGTGGGGCGAGACGCCCTGCGCGTTCATCGAGCTCAAGCCGGGGGCGCAGGCGAGCGCGGAGGAGGTGATCGCGTTCTGCCGATCGCACATGGCCGGCTTCAAGGTGCCGCGGGCCGTGGTGTTCGGACCGCTGCCGAAGACCTCGACCGGCAAGATCCAGAAGTTCGTCCTGCGCGAGCAGGTGCAGTCGGTGCAGGCGATCGATGGCTGAGCGTGCAGCGGCAGTCGCGGCCGGAGCCGTTCGCGTGCCGCCTGCCGCACAGCCGACCGCCGGAGCGGGGGCAGCATCGGACCCGGCCGGAGACGTCATTCTCGAGACGCGCAACCTCACCAAGGAGTTCAAGGGCTTCGTCGCCGTCAACGACGTGAGCCTCAGGGTGCGGCGCGGCTCCATCCACGCGCTGATCGGCCCCAACGGTGCGGGCAAGACGACGACGTTCAACCTGCTCACCCGGTTTCACGCACCCACGCGCGGAACGATCCTGTTCAACGGGACGGACATCACGCGCGAGAAGCCGGCACAGATCGCGCGCCGCGGCATCGTGCGTTCGTTCCAGATCTCGGCCGTGTTCCCGCACCTGAGCGTGCTGGAGAACGTGCGCATCGCGCTGCAGAGAAAGCTCGGCAACTCGTTTCACTTCTGGCGCTCGGAGCGCGTTCTCGATCAGCTCAACGGGCAGGCCATGGAACTGCTCGAGGCGGTGGATCTGGCGCGCTTCGCCGATCTGGTCACCGTCGAGCTGCCCTACGGGCGCAAGCGGGCGCTGGAGATCGCCACCACGCTCGCGCTCGATCCCGAGTTGATGCTGCTCGACGAGCCGATGGCCGGCATGGGGCACGAGGACGTCGGGCGTGTCACCGCGCTGATCCGCAAGGTGGCGGCGCAGCGCACGATCCTGATGGTCGAGCACCACCTGTCGGTGGTCGAGGAACTGGGCGACACCATCACCGTGCTCGCGCGCGGCGCGGTGCTGGCGGAAGGCAGCTACGCGGAGGTGTCGAACAACCCTCTGGTGCGCGAGGCCTACATCGGGACGGCGGAATGAGCGGCGTCGCCGTTCCGGCCAGCGCGCCCACGGAGTTCCTGCGCGTGCGCGACCTGCACGCCTGGTACGGCGAGTCGCACGTGCTGCACGGTGTGGACTTCGTCGTCAATCGCGGCGAGTGCGTGACGCTGCTCGGTCGCAACGGGGCGGGGCGTACCACGACGTTGCGCGCGATTCTCGGCCTGACCGGGCGGCGCACCGGTTCGGTGATGGTCAACGGCACCGAGGCGATCGCGCTGGCCACGCATCAGATCGCGCGGCTGGGCATCGGCTACTGCCCGGAGGAGCGCGGCATCTTCGCGAGCCTCACCGCGGAAGAAAACCTGCTGCTGCCGCCGCAGATCGCCAGCGGCGGGCTGTCGCTCGACGAGATCTACGCGATGTTCCCGAATCTGCGCGAGCGTCGGTCGAGCCCCGGCACGCGGCTGTCCGGCGGCGAGCAGCAGATGCTGGCGATGGCGCGCATCCTGCGCACCGGAGCGCAGCTGCTGCTGCTCGACGAGATCACCGAAGGCCTCGCACCGGTGATCGTGCAGACGCTCGGGCGGGTGATCCGCGAGCTCAAGGGCCGCGGCTTCACCATCGTTCTGGTCGAGCAGAACTTCCGCTTCGCCGCGCCGCTCGCCGACCGGCACTACGTGATCGAGCACGGACGCGTCGTCGACGTGGTGCCGCAGGCGGAACTCGCGGCGAAGATGGGCGCGTTGCAGGAGGTGCTGGGAGTCTGAACGAGGCAGGCGCTGCCGGCTGGCGCAGGCGTACGGGCCGGGCAGCAGCCCGGTGCGCAGTGGGTGGAAGGTGGCGGAGGGCAGGAGCCGGCGGCGCGATTCCTCGCCGCGAGGCGACCGTTCAACACGGCAGGCAGTCAACTGGAGGAGCAATCGATGAAGAAGCTGACCAAGCAGATGATGGCGCTGGGCGCTGCCGGCTCGATGCTGGTGGCGGGCGTGGCGTTCAGTCAGGCCAAGGTGTCCGACGGTGCGGTACGCATCGGCGTGCTCACCGATCTCTCGGGGCTGTACTCGGACCTGTCCGGACCGGGCTCGGTACTGGCGGCGCAGATGGCAGTGGAGGACTTTCGCGCCGAGATGAAGGGCAACGTGCCGTTCAAGATCGACATCGTGTCGGCCGATCACCTCAACAAGGGGGACATCGCGGCCAATCGCGCACGCGAGTGGTTCGAGCGCGACAACGTCGACATGATCACCGATCTGGTGACCACGTCGACCGCGCTCGCGGTGATGCCGATCGCCCAGAAGCTCAACCGCATCACCATCATCTCCGGCGCAGCCTCGACGCTGATCACCAACGAGCAGTGCACAGAGAACAACGTGCACTGGACCTACGACACCTATGCGCTGGCGAACGGCACCGGTCGCGCAGTGGTCAAGCAGGGCGGCGACACCTGGTACTTCCTGACCGCCGATTACGCCTTCGGCCATTCGCTGGAGAAGGACACGGCGGCAGTGGTCACCGCTTCGGGCGGCAAGGTGCTGGGCAGTGTCCGCCACCCCTTCCCGGGCACCGATTTCTCCTCGTTCCTGCTGAAGGCGCAGGCGTCGGGCGCGCGCGTGATCGGTCTGGCCAATGCCGGCACCGACACCACGAACTCGATCCGGCAGGCCGCCGAGTTCGGCGTCACGCCCAAGCAGCAACTGGCCGGACTGCTGATGTTCGTCTCCGACGTACACAGCCTGGGCACCAAGGTTGCGCAGGGGATGTTCCTCACGGAGACGTTCTACTGGGACCTGAACGACGCTACCCGCACCTGGTCGAAGCGATTCTTCGACAAGCAGAAGCGCATGCCGACGATGGTTCACGCAGGGGTGTACTCGGGCGTGCTGCATTACCTGCGCTCGGTCGCGGCGACCGGTACCGACGAGGCGAAGACGGTGATGGCGCACATGCGCAAGACGCCGGTCAACGACTTCTTCGCGCCCGGTGCGCGCATCCGAGAGGACGGCAGGCTGATGAAGGACGCCTACCTGTTCCAGGTGAAGTCGCCCGCCGAGTCCAAGGGCCCGTGGGATCTCTATCACGTTCGCGCGACGATCCCCGCTGCGCAGGCCTGGCAGCCGCTGTCGGAGAGCCGCTGCCCGCTGATCAAGAAGTAGACGCGTGCATCGGCCGCCGCTGCGGCACAGCGCAGCGGCGGCCGGTCCCACCGGAGCCCGTTCGTGTTCGAACTCCTGGGTATCACCCCGCAGGCGCTGTTCGGCCAGTTGCTGGTCGGGCTGATCAACGGCTCGTTCTACGCGATCCTGTCGCTCGGGCTGGCG
>CANGUQ010000327.1 GCA_947456915.1 Betaproteobacteria bacterium | reverse complement strand
TGCCGCTCACCGGCGCGTCGGAGGTCAGGCGCGCCCACGCCTGCACTGCAGTGCGATCGAAGTAGGTCTCGATCTGACCGCGGCGCTGCTGGTAGGAGGTAGCGAGGCTCATCGGCGGGTCGGTGGCGGAATTGCGGGGGAGGGATTGCGGCGGAGGGATTGCGGAGAACGGCGCGTGCGCAGGCGCGTCTTCTCGCGACGGCGAGCCGGTCAGTCGAAGCCCAGCAGATCGAAGATCTCGCGGTCCTTCAGCGGCGTGGCCACCAGCGGATCGGTGCCCTGCCACAGCGCCGCAGCGAGCCGCAGGTACTCCTGCTGCACGGCGTCGACCTCGGGCGAGGAGTCCATCTCGAACAGCGTCGACTTCTTCAGCCGGCTCTTGCGGATCACGTCGAGCGAAGGAAAGCGCGCCATCGTCTTCAGGCCGGCACGCTCGTTGAAGCGCTCGATCTGGTCGGTGGCGTCGCTGCGATTGGCGATCACTCCGCCCAGGCGCACGTTGTAGTTCTTCGACTTCGCCTGGATCGCGCCGATGATGCGATTCATCGCGAAGATCGAGTCGAAGTCGTTGGCCGTCACGATCAGGGCACGATCGGCGTGCTGCAGCGGCGCCGCGAAGCCCCCGCACACCACGTCGCCGAGCACGTCGAAGATCACCACGTCGGTGTCCTCGAGCAGGTGATGCTCCTTGAGCAGCTTGACCGTCTGGCCGACCACGTAGCCGCCGCATCCGGTGCCGGCAGGCGGCCCTCCGGCCTCGACGCACATCACGCCGTTGTAGCCGGGGAACACGAAGTCCTCCGGGCGCAGTTCCTCGGCGTGGAACTCCACCGACTCCAGCACGTCGATCACCGTGGGCACCAGCGACTTGGTGAGGGTGAAGGTCGAGTCGTGCTTCGGATCGCAGCCGATCTGCAGCACGCGCTTGCCGATCTTGGAGAACGCCACCGAGAGATTGGAGGACGTCGTGCTCTTGCCGATGCCGCCCTTGCCGTAGACGGCGAACACCTTGGCCGTACCGATCTTCACGTTCGGGTCCAGTTGCACCTGGACGCTGCCCTCCCCGTCCGGGCGTGTCTGGCTGCCCGGTGCGCTGCTTCGGTTCCTGATCGCGCTGATGGGCACGTTGACGGTATCCATGATTCCTCCTCGCTGCGGTTCGCTTCGGTTCGCCGTCGCCGGTTCAGGCGGCAGCACCCAGGCCGATGCCCTCGACCCGGTCCTCGAGCTCTTCTCCGGCACGGCGCAGGGCTTCGAGCGTCGCGTCGTCGGGGCTCCAGTAGTTGCGTGCGTGCGCCTCGAGCAGGCGGTTTGCCACCTTCGCCGAGGCGGTCGGATTGAGCCGCGCCAGACGCTCGCGCATCTCGGGATCGAGCAGGAAGGTCTGGGTGATCTGCTGATACACCCAGGGCGCCACCTGTCCGGTGGTGGCCGACCAGCCGACCGTGTTCTTCACGTGCTCCTCGATCTGGCGCACGCCTTCGTAGCCATGCTGAAGCAGCCCTTCGTACCACTTCGGATTGAGCATCCGCGTACGGGTCTCCAGCGACACCTGCTCGGCGAGCGTGCGCACCACGCCGTCGCCGCGGGTCTGGTCGCTGATGTACACCGGCACTGCCCGCCCGCCCTGCGCCCGCTGCACTGCGCGGCTGATGCCGCCGAGAGTGTCGAAGTAGGTGTCCTGCGTGGTCACGCCCAGTTCCACCGACTCGAGGTTCTGATAGGTCAGTGCCACGTCCGCCAGCACGCTCTTCAGCAGCGCCGCCTGCTGCACCGGCCGTCCGCTCTTGCCGTAGGCAAAGCTCTTGCGCCGGGTGTAGGTTTCGGCGAGCTCGTCCTCGTCGTCCCAGCGGCTGCTGTCGACCAGGTGGTTGACGTTCGATCCGTAGGCGCCGTCGGCATTGCTGAACACGCGCAGCGCCGCAGTTTCCAGATCACACCCGTTCGCGCGCTGGTAGGCAAGCGCGTGCTTGCGCACGAAATTCTGCGACTCCGGTTCGTCTGCGCTCGCGGCGAGCCACGCGGCCTCGGCGAGCAGCCGGGTCTGCAGCGGCAGCAGATCGCGGAAGATGCCCGACAGCGTCATCACCACATCCACGCGCGGGCGACCGAGTTCGGCCAGCGGAATCAGCTCGGCCCCGGTGAGGCGACCGTAACCGTCGAAGCGCGGGCGCGTACCCATCAGCGCCAGCGCCTGGCCGATCGGCGCGCCTTCGCTCTTCAGGTTGTCGGTGCCCCACAGCACGAGCGCGATCGACTCGGGGAAGGCATTGCCGGCGCCGATGTGCCGGTCGAGGATGCGTGCGGCCTGCCGGGCGCCGTCGCGAACCGCGAACGCGCTGGGCATGCGAAACGGGTCGAAGCCGTGCACGTTGCGTCCGGTGGGCAGTACCGCGGGGGTACGCAGCATGTCGCCGCCTGGCGCCGGACGCACGAAGCCGCCATCGAGGGCGTGCACGATCGCCGGCAGTTCGTGATCGCGCGACAGCAGCAGCGCAGTCTCCGCGAGCTTGCGCAGCGCCTGCTCGGTGGCCAGATCGGCACCGGGCAGCGCGGCGAGCGCGGCTGCCAGCGCGCGCTGGGCGATCTGCGCCGGATCCGGTGCGAACTGCGCACGCGCACCGGACTTCGCCGCGGCGCGGCCCGAGCTCGGCGCCTGCGCCTGCGCGTCGATCGCAGCGAGCATCGCCGCCAGCGCCGCGCGCTCGAACTTCATCCCGTGCGTCGCCTCGCCCACCGCGTACAGCATGTCGATGCGCGCTTCCATGTCGAGCGCATTGCCGACCACGTGCAGGCCGTACGGGATCATCGTCTGCTCGAGCTCGAGCACGTCGCGCGTCAGTCGCAGCACCTCGGCCTGCGCACTGCCGGTCCACGGCGGCTCCGCGGGCGCGAGATCGAGCTCGGCCGCCTGCGCCTGGATCAGCGCGGCGAGTTCGTCGCGCTGATCCGCGCAGTCGGGCGGCGCGCTGCGCCAGCGATCGAGCGAGTCCTTCAGGTCGATCAGCCCGCGATAGAGCCCGGCGTGTGCGACCGGCGGGGTGAGGTAGCTCAGCAGCGTCGCGGCTGCACGGCGCTTGGCAATCGTGCCTTCGGACGGATTGTTCGCCGCGTACAGGTACAGGTCGGGCAGCGCACCGAGCAGACGGTCCGGCCAGCAGGCGGCGGACAGTCCGCTGTGCTTGCCCGGCATGAATTCGAGCGCGCCGTGCGTGCCGAAGTGCAGCAGCGCGTGCGCGCCGAAGTCCTCGCGCAGGTAGCGGTAGAAGGCCGAGAAGGCGTGCGTGGGAGCGAAGCCCTTCTCGAACAGCAGCCGCATCGGGTCGCCTTCGTAACCGAACGCCGGCTGCACGCCGACGAACACGTTGCCGAAGCGCTCGCCGAGCACGAATATCGAGGCGCCGTCGCTCTGCGCGCGACCGGGCGCCGGACCCCACTGTGCCTCGATCTCGGACAGCCAGGTCTCGCGACGCACGTGATCGTCGACCGCCACGCGCGCGTGAACGTTCGCATCGGCGCCGAAGCGCGCGGCATTGCCGTGGATGATGCGCTCGCGCAGCGCATCGACGCTGTCGGGAACGTCGACCGAGTACCCTGCCGCGCGCAGTCCGCGCAGCGTGTTGTACAGCGACTCGAATACCGCGAGAAATGCCGCCGTGCCGCAGTTCGCGGCATTGGGCGGGAAGTTGAACAGCACGACGCCGACCTTGCGCTCGCTGCGCGCGGTGCGACGCAGGCGCACGAGGTTGTGCACGCGCGCGGCGAGCCGCTCGGCGCGTTCGCTGCACACGTGCATGTCGCGGGCACTGTCGGCGGTCGGGAAGGTGCAGCGCCGGTCGCAGCCGGTGCACGGCGTACCCGAGGCGCTCGAGCGTCCGCCGAACACCATCGGCCCGGTCGCGCCGTCGATTTCGGGAATCGCGACCATCATCGTGTTCTCGACCGGCATCAGACCGCGCTCGGACATCGCCCACTGCTCGAGGGTCTGGAACTCCACCGGGTGTGCCGCGACGTAGGGCACATCCAGACGCGCCAGCGTGTCCTCGGCGGCCTGCGCGTCGTTGTAGGCGGGCCCGCCCACCAGCGAGAAGCCGGTCAGGGAGACCACTGCATCCACGCTCACGCGATCGTTCTCGATGAAGAACTGATCGATTGCCGGACGCGCATCCAGCCCGCTCGCGAACGCGGGGATCACGCGCATGCCGCGCGCCTCGAGCGCCGCGATCACGCCGTCGTAGTGCCCCGAGTTTCCGGCGAGCACGTAGGAGCGCATGATCAGCACGCCGACGGTGCCCTGTGCGCCGCCTGCTGCGGGCAGCGCCTTCGCGTCATCGCCGATGCGGCCCTTCATGCGCGGGTGGTAGACCCCCACTTCCGGGTACTCGCACGGTGGCGCGGATTTCACGCGCGTGCGCAGGGCCTCGCGCGGGCCGCTCGCATAGCGCTCGACCAGGTAGCGAACCATGTTGACGACGTTGTCGTCCGAGCCTGCGAGCCAGTACTGCAGCGTGAGGAAGTACGCACGCACGTCCTGCGCAGTGCCGGGGATGAAGAGCAGGATCTTCGGCAGGCGACGCAGCATCTTCATCTGCTGCGCGCCGCGGCCGGCCGCGTTCGTGCGACTGGCGTCGCCGTCCTTGTCCGCCCCCGAGCGCGACCCGCGCAGGCGCTTGAGCAGCGCCATCGGGCCGCTGGCCGGCTGGCTCATGTCGAAGCGGCCGATGCGGGTGAGTTTCATCACCTCGCCGGCGGACATGCACACCACCATCGCGTCGCAGTGATCCCGCCGCGCGGCGAGCGCCGGCAGGACTGCCTTGATCTGCTCCTCCATGAACATCATCGTCACCACGATGATGTCGCCCTGGGCGATGTCGGCGTGACAGCGCTCGAGCGCCTGTGCGTCGTCGCCCCATTCGGAGGCGGCGTGCAGCGACAGCGCGAGTCCGGGCAGTTCCCGGCGCAGCAGGTGCTGCGCCCGCTCGGTGACGCTGGCGAGGTGGC
>CANGUQ010000326.1 GCA_947456915.1 Betaproteobacteria bacterium | reverse complement strand
TGCCGCCGCGCCTCGGCGGGCGAGACACGGCAGGACGAATCACACCGCCTGATACTTCAGCCGCCGCACCTTCTCCATGTTGGTGCCTTCGATGCGGATCAGGCTGGTCGGACCGGCGCGGTGCGGCGAGTGCAGGTCGCCCTCGTTGTAGACGTGCGCGATGCCCGGGGTGAGCGCGTAGGTGCGCGTCTTGCGCACCTTGCCCGGCGTGGACTCGGTCGCCGGCTCCAGCAGCTGGTAGTCGTTCATCGCGGTCTCGCCGCGCGCCTGCCCGTAGATCGCCCACGACGGACCGTGATCGTGCGGCGGGCTGTCCTTCGCGCCCTTGTAGTTGTGGGCGAGGATGCAGAACCCGAGCTTCGCGTCCTCGTACAGGATCTCGCGCTCGCCGGTGTCCTCGCGCAGGTACTGCGCCACGAACGACGGGTCGGTCAGCGCCTGCTTCAGGCGGTCGCGCACCTTCTCGCGCCCCTTCGGGCCGGGCTCGGCTTCGAGCAGCGCACGGAATTCGAGGCCCAGCGCCTCGGCGGTCAACGACGGGTTTGCAACGCTCATCACGATCTCCTCTGCACGTTTCGAATCATCGCCCGCTGCGGCCTGCCGTGCTCGCGGCAGACGCGCAGTCGTGCCGCAGCGGCGCTGCGGCGACTGCCGGCTGCCCAAGCCCCGCAGCCCCCCGGCCCCTCACACCAGGGTGACTTCCAGCTCGCCCAGCTTCTCGACGACGGTCTTCACGCGATCACCGGGCTTGAGCCAGACGCGCTTGTCCGGGGGGTAGCCGAGGATCACGCCCTGCGGCGTACCGGTGTAGATGATGTCGCCGGGCTTCAGCGTGAGGTGTCGCGAGCAGTAGCTCACGATCGTGCGGCAGTTGTAGATCATGTCCGAGGTGTTCAGATCCTGCCGCAGCTCGCCATTGACCCAGGTCTGGAGCTTGAGGTTGTTCGGGTCGGGGATCTGGTCGGCGCTGACCACGTACGGCCCGAGCGGCGCGAATCCGTCGGGGATCTTGCCCAGCATGAACTGGCTGGTGCGCATCTGCAGCCCGCGCGCGGACAGGTCGTTGCCGTTCGCGTATCCGAACACGTACTTCAGCGCGTCGGCCTCGCTCACGTCGCGTGCGGTCCTGCCGATCACGATCACCAGTTCGACCTCGTAGTCGAACTGCTGGTCGACCTTGGTGGGCAGCCTCACCTTCGAGCCATGACCGGTCAGCGCGTTGTTGAACTTGTTGAACAGGATCGGTACCGGCGGAATCGGCATGCCGGTCTCGGCGGCGTGCTGGCGATAGTTGAGCCCGACGCACAGCAGCTTCTCCGGGCTGGGTACGGCCGGCCCGAACTTCGCCTTCGCCTCGCTCACCAGCACGCTCCTGCCGCGCGGGTCGTGCAGAGCCTTGTCCACGAGCTTCGCCAGCGGCGCGCAGTCTGCGCCTTCGATCACCTCGTGAATCGACAGCGGCGCCTTCACGCGAAACAGCGCCGCCGCCTTCGCCACGTCGAGAATGCCGCGCTCGGTCTTCACGCCCAGCGTCATGCCCTCACGCCCGGCGAGCGTGCAGAACGTCATGCCCCTGGGCCCGAGCTTCCTTGCGCTCACCTTCTTCGCCGGTACCTTCTTCGCCGACGTCTTCTTCCCTGCTGTCCTGGTTGCCATGCTGTCCTCCTGTGCGGAACCGCGATGCTAGAACGAATGGACTCAGTCTGCCTTGGCCCCGGAGAGCTTGATCACCCTGGCCCAGCGGGCGATGTCGTCGCGGATCAGCTGGACGAACTGGGCAGGCGTGCCCGGTGCGGGCTCGGCGCCCTGCTGCAGCATCCGCTCCCGCACCTCGGGCGTGTTCAGGATCTTCACCACTTCGGCGTTCAGGCGGTTGACGATCGCCGGCGGTGCACCCGCGGGCGCGAACAGCCCGAACCACGAGCCCGAGTCGAAGCCGGCGAGGCCCTGCTCGGCCACCGTAGGCATCTCCGGCAGCGCCGCCGAACGCTTGATCGTGGTGACGGCGATCGCCCGCGCCTTGCCCGCCTTGATCATCGGCAGCGCCGAATTCATGTTGTCGGCCATCACCTGCACCTGTCCGCCGACCAGCGCGGCCAGTCCGGGAGCGCCGCCGGCGAACGGCACGTGCACCATCCTGATCCCGGCCATGATCTGCATCAGTTCCAGTCCCAGATGTCCGGGCGTGCCGGTTCCGGCCGAGCTGTAGTTCAACTGGCCCGGACGCTCGCGCGCGTAGGCGATCAGTTCCTTCACGTCCTTCACCGGCAGCGACGGATGGACCATCAGCGCCTGCGGCACGTGCGCGACCAGCGTGATCGGCGCGAAGTCCCTGATCGCGTCGTAGCTCAGTTTCGGATACAGGCTCGGGCCGATCGCGTGCGAGCCATTGCTGCCCATCAGCAGCGTGTAGCCGTCCGGGTTGGCGCGCGCGGCGATGGCGGCGCCGACCGTGCCGCCGGCGCCGACGCGATTGTCGATCACCACCGTCTGGCCCCAGAGTTCGGTCAGGCGCTGGCCGACGATGCGCGCCAGGATGTCGGTCGCCCCGCCCGGCGCGAACGGCACGACCATGCGGATCGTGCGGTTGGGGTAGTCGCTGCCGACGACCGGCGCAGCGGCGACAGCAACCGCCGGCAGCGCGCCGATCGGCAGCGCCGCCAGCGCAATGCTCGCGCGCCGACCCACGCAGGTGCGGCCGGGACCGCGGGCACGGGGGGAACACTCTGTTGCCATCTCGACCTCCACATCGCTCGGTTGAGCAAGGATACTGACACGGACCGGCAGGCAGCGTTCACGCCCCGCAGCGAGCCGGCGTCGCAGCCGCGGCTGCCCTTGCTTCCGGGCAGACGAACGGCCACGGTCGGTGACGCATGATCGAGGCGGGCACCGGGCGACGGTGACCGACCTGCGGCTTGCACGATGGATGCCGCAGGCATGCCGGCCGCCACGGATCCGGAGCACCGGAAACGCAGTGTTTCTGTCCGGAGACTTGTGCTGCGACGCAGCAAGCGTAGCCTTCCGGCATCGATGTCATCGCCGTTCGGGGGCTCTCATGTTCGCAATCGTGCTCGACAGTCTGTTCACGGCCGGCCAGCTGGCCAGCGTTGCCGGTCTGGCTTATGGCGCAGTGCTGTGTCTCGGCCTCAAGCGCGTCGACCGCTCGCACGTGATGCCTTGGTCGAGCAAGGCGGCCGCGCTGCGCCTGCAGCCTGCCTGAACATCGCGCCGTCCCGGCAACGGTCAGGTGGCCCCAGCCACGACGGTTGCCGCGCCGCTCAGTCCGGACTGAACTCGACGCCGTCATGGTCGGCGTTCCATGCGTGCGGACTCGCGAGCATCGCACCCGCCCGCTCGGCGATCGGTGCGTCGAAGCGGGCTCGATGCGCGACCGCCAGCGCGAGCCTGACCACTTCGGCGCGCTCGACGCCGACGCTGCGCTGCTCGCCGGCCGGAAACCGCTGTGCGAGCCAGTCACCGACGGCCTGCTCGACGCCCCAGCCGGTATCGGCGATCGCCGAGGCGACGCACACCTGCGGCTCGCGCTGCGTCCAGTCCTCGACGTTGCCGATCAGAAACGTCGAGCGTTCGCGGCAGGCGGCGATTGCGCCGGGCCGGCCGCCGTCGAGCATCGTGAACAGCACGTCGGCGCCGCGGTCGAACATCGCCAGCGCCCAGCGCTGCGCGAGGTCCGGATCGTGCTGATTGCCGCAGAAGCCGGTCAGCACCTCCATCTGCGGGGCGACGTGGTGCACGCCGGCCACGTAGGCGGCACGGCCGAGCAGACCAGGGCGAACGCGCTCGCCGGACAGGTGCGCGACCTTGCCGGTGCGCGAGAAGTGCGCGGCGAACACGCCGGCCAGGTAGGCCGAGTCCTCCTGACGCACCGTGTAGCTGGCCACATTGGGACCGGTCACCGAGCCCTGCGTCACCGCGAACAGCGTGTGTGGCCACTCGGGCGCCAGCCGGGCGACTGGCGCGTCGCCCTGCCCGCCATGCACGATGACGAGTTGCGGGCGCTCCTGCGCCAGCACCTGCGCGATCGCGTCGCAGCGCGAATTCGCGTCATAGGTCTGCCGCCACAGTACGTCGAGGCGGGCGCCCGCCTGCTGCAGGCGCGGGCCCAGCCGCTCCACCGCAGCTACCGCTGCGGCGTTGAAACTGCCGGCACCGGGACGCCCGAACACGAAGACGACGGCGTGGCGCGGTTGACCGATCATCGTGGGTTCTCCCCTGCCCTGCGCACGGCGGTCACTCGGCGCGGATCCCGGCAGCCTTCATCACCGGCTGCCACACGGCGATCTCGTTGCGCACGAACTGCTCGAATTCGCTGCTGGTCATCGGCCGGCGCACGATGCCGAGTTCGTCCATGCGCTGGGCAACCGCCGGCACTGCCAGCACCTCGCTGGTCTGCCGGTGCAGCGTGTCGACGATCGGGCGGGGAATCCCGGCCGGCCCCGACAGACCGAGCCAGTTCTCGGCGATCAGCCGCGGGAAACCGAGCTCGCCCACGGCGGGAATCTCGGGTGCGGCGGCCACCCGTCTGGCCGAAGTGACCGCCAGCACCCGCAGCGCTCCGCTGCGCGCGTGCGGCAGACTCTGCGGCAACGTGTCGAACGCCAGGGGAATCTGGTTGGCAAGCAGATCGACCAGCAGCGGAGCGGCGCCCTTGTACGGCACATGCGTGACCGACAGCTTGAACTCGCGCTGGAACAGCTCGCCGACGACGTGCCCGACCGACCCCGCTCCGCTCGAACCGTAATTGAGCGGCCCCTTGCCGCCACGAGCCAGCGCGACCAGTTCGGCCAGGGTCTTCACCGGCAGCGAGGGGTGCACGACGATCACGTTGGGTACCGCGCCCAGCGAGGCGATGTGGGTGAAGCTCTTCACCGGGTCGTAGCGCACGCTCGGATAGATGAACGGCGACACCGAGAACGGCGCCGTGTTGGACAGCACCAGCGTGTGCCCATCGGGCTGCGCCTGCGCGACGATGCCTGCGCCCACGGTG
>CANGUQ010000325.1 GCA_947456915.1 Betaproteobacteria bacterium | reverse complement strand
GGAATACGTGATGAGCGAAACCGCCCACAGCGTGGACGTCGGCAGCGCCGACTTCTCGAGTACGGTCGTCGACGAATCGCACCATCGACTGGTGCTGGTGGACTTCTGGGCCGCCTGGTGCGGTCCCTGCCGTGCGCTCAAACCGGTGCTGGAGCGGCTCGCCGCCCAGTATGGCGGCCGCTTCCTGCTCGCCAAGGTGGACACCGAAGCCGAGCAGGCACTGGCCGCGCAGTTCTCGATCCGCGGCATTCCCAACGTGAAGGCGTTCCTCGGCGGCAAGCTGGTCGATGAGTTCTCGGGCGCCCTGTCCGAGGCCCAGGTGCGCGCGTTCATCGACCGCCTGCTGCCCTCCGAGGCCGAACTCGCCCGGCGTGCTGCGCTGGAACTCGCCGCACAGGGAGACATCCAGGGCGCGCTCGCCGGGCTGGAGCAGGCGCTCGCGCTCGATCCCAGGCTCGACCGCGCGCGCATCGACGCGATCGCGATCCTGCTCGACGCAGGCCATGCGGACGCGGCCCGCGCCACCGCCGAGTCGCTGTCGCCGCTCTCGCGCAGCGAGTCGTGGGCAGCACCGGTGCTGGCGCGACTCGCGCTCGCCGCGCCGACGGATGCGACCGATACCGCCACCCTGCAGGCGCGCCTGGCCGCCGACGAGAACGATCACGCCGCCCGCCTCGCGCTCGCCCGCCACGCAGTGAGCGCACAGCGCTACGAAGAAGCGCTCGACCAGCTGCTCGAGCTGGTGCGCCGCGACCGCCGCTTCGAGGACGAGGCGGGCCGCAGGACGATGCTGTCGGTGTTCGATCTGCTCGGCGCCGAACCCGCCCATGCCGAGCTCGTCTCGCGCTACCGCAGGCACCTCTCACGCGCGCTGAACTGAGAGGCGACGCCGACGCCCGGCGCTGCCGCGGTGCACCCGTGCAGCCTCAGCCGTCGCCGGCGCGCCGCGACATCTTCGCTCTCGCCACCTCGACGATCGCCGGCAGGATCGACAGGAAGATGATGGCGAGGATCACGAGCGTGAGGTTGTCCTTGATCCACGGGATGTTGCCGAACAGGTAGCCGGCATAGGTGAGCGAGATCACCCACAGCAGGGCACCGGCGACGTTGTAGACGGCGAACTGGCGGTACGGCATCTGCGCCACCCCGGCGATGAACGGCGCGTAGGTGCGCACGATCGGGATGAAGCGCGCGATGATGATCGTCTTGCCGCCGTAGCGGTGGTAGAACGCCTGCGTCCGCTGCAGGTGCTCCTGCCGGAAGAAGCGCGCACCCCACCACGGCTCGCCGCGGAACACCTTCGGCCCTGCCCAGCGACCGATGTGGTAGTTGACCGCGTCGCCGAGAATCGCCGCGACGATCAGCAGCGCCACCAGCAGGTGGACGTTCATCCCGCCGGCGGCAGCGATCGCGCCCGCGACGAACAGCAGCGAGTCGCCGGGCAGAAACGGCGTCACCACCAGCCCGGTCTCGCAGAACACGATCAGGAACAGCACGAGGTAGATCAGCGCGCCGTAGTTCTCGACCACCCACGCGAGATAGTCGTCCAGATGGATCAGGACGTCGAGAAGCTGCCACGCGAGCGCGATCGCCGACTCCATCGTGCGTGCCTCAGACCTGCGCTTCCTGCTGCTTCTTCTCCGGCCTGATGAAGTCCTCGCGCGACAGCCCCAGCCACATCGTCACCGTGCTCGCCACGAAGATCGACGAGTAGCAGCCGACGATGATGCCGATGGTGAGCGCGAGGGCGAAGTAGTAGAGGATGTCGCCGCCGAAGAACAGCATCGCGAAGACCATCAGCTGCGTCGAGCCGCTGGTGAGGATCGTGCGCGAAAGCGTGTTGGTGATCGCGTCGTCGATGATCTCGGGCACCGTGCCGCGGCGCATCTTGCGGAAGTTCTCGCGGATGCGGTCGAACACCACGACCGTGTCGTTGACCGAGTAGCCGAGGATGGCGAGGATGGCCGCGAGCGCGGTCAGGTCGAAGTTCCACTGGAAGATCGCGAACAGCCCGAAGATGATGATCACGTCGTGGAAGGTCGCCGCGATCGCCCCGACGGAGAACTTCCACTCGAAGCGCACCGCGAGGTAGCCCATGATCCCCAGCGTGACCACCACCACCGCGAGCAGCCCGTCGTAGAGCAGTTCGGCGCCCACCTGCGGTCCGACGAACTCGACGCGCTTCATCTCGACTCGTGGTTCGCGCTCGCGCAGCGCCTTCAGCACCGTCTCGGACAGCTGCGCGCTGGTCACACCCGGCTTGACCGGCACGCGGATGAGCACGTCGCGCGCGGTGCCGAAGTTCTGCACGATCGCATCGCCCAGATCGACGGTGACCAGCTTCTGGCGCACCGTGTTCACCTCGATCGGATCCGGATAGCTGACCTCGATCACGGTGCCGCCGGTGAAGTCGATGCCCAGATTGAGCCCGCGCACGGCTATCGCTGCCACTGAAATCACCACCGCCAGCAGCGACAGCGCGAACCACGGTCGCGCGTTGGCCATGAACGGCAGCGCGCGCTTGACCTTGAAGACCTCGAACATGTTTCGCCCTCGTGGAGCCCGTTGTGCCCGGTGGTCCGTCTAGACCGACAGGGTTTCGACCTTGCGCTGCCGGCCGTAGGTGAGATTGACCAGCGCGCGCGACACCATCACCGCGCTGAACATGGTGGTGAAGATGCCGATGCACAGCGTCACCGCGAAGCCGCGGATCGGCCCGGAGCCCAGCCAGAACAGCGCGAAGCCGGCGATCAGCGTGGTGATGTTGGCGTCGAGAATCGTGTCGAACGCGCGGTCGTAGCCGGCGTGGATCGCCGCCTGCGGTGTCGAGCCGTTGCGCAGTTCCTCGCGTATGCGTTCGTTGATCAGCACGTTGGCGTCGATCGCCATGCCCAGCGTGAGCGCAATGCCCGCGATGCCGGGCAGCGTCAGCGTCGCCTGCATCATCGACAGGATCGCGACGAGCAGCAGCATGTTGGCGAGCAGCGCGACCACCGCGATGAAGCCGAAGAAGCGGTAGTAGATGCACATGAACACCGTCACCAGCAGCATTCCGATCAGCGTCGAGTTGACGCCCTTGGCGATGTTGTCCGCGCCCAGGCTCGGGCCGACGGTGCGCTCCTCGATGATCTCCATCGGCGCGGCGAGCGCGCCGGCACGCAGCAGCAGCGACACGTCGCGCGCCTCGCTGGTGGTCATGCGGCCGCTGATCTGGACACGTCCGCCGCCGATCTCGGTGCGGATCACCGGGGCGGTGACCACTTCGGCCGAACCCTTCTCGATCAGCAGGATCGCCATGCGCTTGTTCACGTTCTCGCGTGTGACCTGCTGGAAGATGCGCGCGCCCTGCCCGTCGAGGGTGATGTGCACCGCCGGCTCGCCGGTCTGGCCGTCGAAGCCCGGCTGCGCATCGGTGATGCGGTCCCCGGTGAGCACCGCGGTGCGGCGCACCAGCAGTCCGCCGCCACCGCGTTCGGTGTAGTACTCGGTGCCGAAGGGCGGGTTGCCGGCGGCGCCTGCCTGCAGGTTGGTCACGTCGTTCAGGTCCTCGGCCACCATGCGCACTTCCAGCGCGGCCGTGCGTCCGAGGATCTCCTTCGCCTTCGCCGTATCCTGCACGCCGGGCAGCTGCACGACGATGCGATCGGCGCCCTGCTGCTGGATCACCGGTTCGGCGACGCCCAGTTCGTTGACGCGGTTGCGCAGCGTGGTGACGTTCTGCTGCAGGGCGAATTCCTGCGAGCGCTTGATCGCCTCCGGGCGCAGCGTCGCGACGATGCGGAACTCCGAGCCCTCGTCGACGCTGCGCAGCGTCAGATCGGGCGCGTTCTTGCCCAGCACCGTCATGGCCTTGTCGCGGGTCGCGGCATCACGGAAGCGCACGATCACCGTCTGACCGTCGCGGCTGACGCCGGCCGAGGCGATCTTCTGCTCGCGCAGCTGAGTGCGCACATCGTTGACATAGCCCTCGATCTTCTTGTTGAGAGCGGTCTTCATGTCGATCTGCAGCAGGAAGTGGACGCCCCCGCGCAGATCGAGGCCCAGGTACATCGGCAGCGCATTGAGCGCGCGCAGCCAGTCCGGCGAGTTGGACACGAGGTTCAGCGCGACGATGTAGCCCTCCCCGACCGCCTTCTCGATGATGTCCTTCGCCCGCAGCTGGGTGTCGACGTCCTCGAAGCGAAGCCGCAGGCTGCCGCCCTCGAGCACGGTCTGCGTCGGCGTGATCGCCGCCGCGCCGAGCGCCTCCGTCGCACGCGTCTGCAGGGCGGTGTCGGCCTTGAGGGTCGCCCGCACCGGCGAGACCTGCAGCGCGGGAACCTCCTTGAAGACGTTGGGCAGCGTGTACAGCGCAGACACCATCATCGTCACGACGATGATCAGGTACTTCCACAGCGGATATCGATTCATGCGGTTTCATCCTTGCCGCGCGGCGGCCGGAGGTCGCGGCGGGTGCCACGGGTGTCTGCTGCGATGTGCCCTGAGGGGCGTGTGCGGGGTGCTGCGCTTGCGATGATTCGCCAGATGCGGGGGGGCCGGGATGAACCGGCCGGGATGACCTCGCGGACGCAGCGCACCGGGCGCCCGCCCGTCGGGATTGCGTGTCGAGGCGATCAGGTCAGCTCGGGTGGCAGGGGATATCCGCATCGCACGCTGCCCGCGCCACTGCACCGCCGCGCGGCCCGCGCGATGGCGCCGGGCACACGACAGACGTCACGCGTCCAGCGCGCTCTTGATCGTGCCCTTGGGCAGCACCGTCTGCACGGCGGGCTTCTGCACGAGGATCTCGACCCCGGAGGCGATCTCCAGCGTCAGGTAGTTGTCGCCGACCTTCACGATGCGGCCGAGTTCGTCGCCGCCGATGATCACCTCATCGCCCTTCTGCAGGGCCGAAATCATCGTGCGGTGCTCCTTGGCGCGCTTCAGTTGCGGCCGGATCAACAGGAAGTACAGCACGACGAACATCAACAGGATCGGCATCAGACTCAGCAGATCCATCTGGCCACTGCCGGCGGCGCCCTGCGCCCACGCG
>CANGUQ010000324.1 GCA_947456915.1 Betaproteobacteria bacterium | reverse complement strand
GTTCACCACCTCGATCCACTCGTGCATCCTCAGACTCCTCCCGCACCGGTGCAGTTCACCGGGCTATGATAGTTGCCAGCGGCGGCGACGGGGCCTGCAGTCACGCGACACCCGCGACTGTCTCTTCGTCCGCGCCTTCCCACGCAAGAGTCGCGCAGCGACAGGAGGAGTTCGTCATGCCGGATCACACGACCACGACCGCACAACCTGCGTTCGATCCCGCCACGCTCGGAGACGGCTGGTCGCAGCAGCTCTGCAGCCGCATCGCGTCGTGGCGGTACGAGGACCTGCCGCAGCCCGTCATCGACACCACCAAGGCCCTGATCCTCGACGTGCTCGCCACCATCGGCGGCGCAGCTCAGGCACCCGGCATCCGCGAGCTCAATGCGCGCCTCGCCCGCTGGGAGAGCGGCGGCAGCGCCACGGGCCTGATCGGCGCGCGCCGCTACGCTCCGCCGACGGCCGCGCTCGCCAACGGCGCCGCGGCGCACGCGCTCGACTTCGACGACCAGCACGATCCGGCGCGCGTGCACACGAGCTGCGTCGTGCTGCCCACGCTGCTCGCGCTGGCGCAGGACGGCGCGCCGGTCAGCGGACGCGACTTCATTCTCGCCTTCGCCATCGGCGCCGAACTGCACGCGCGGCTCGGCCTCGCCTGCTACAACTTTCTCGGCCACGGCTGGCATCCGACGATGGTGCTGGGCACGGTCGCCGCCTCGATCGCCGCTGGCCGCATGCTCCGGCTCGATGGCGCAGGCATCGCCAACGGTCTGGGCTTCGCCTATCACCAGGCGAGCGGCTCGGCGCAGAGCATGCGCGACGGCGTGCTGTCGAAGCGCATCGGCGCGGGCTTTGCCGCGCGTGCCGCCGTGCTCGGCACCGCGCTGGGCGCCGACGGGCTCACCGGCACGCGGCGCACGTTCGAGGGCAACGCCGGACTGTTCGCGCTGTACGCGGCCGGCGAAGTGCGCATCGAACTGCTGACCGACGGACTGGGCGAGCGCTGGCGCGTGCCCGAGTACAGCTTCAAGCCGTATCCGTGCTGCCGCTGCAACCACACCGCGATCGGCCTTGGCATCGGCCTGCATCGACAGGGCGTGAAGCCCGCTGACGTGGCCGCGATCAGGATCGGCATGGGCCGGGTGAACTGGATGACGGTGGGCGAGGCCTACGACCCCGCCCGCAACGACGTCGTCCACGCGCAGTTCAATGCGGCCTACGGTTTCGCGCGAGCGCTGCTCGACGGGCGCGTCGATCCCGAGTCGTACCGTCCCAGCGTGATCTCGGCGCCAGAGGTGGCGGCCCTGACCCGCGTGACCGAAGTCGTCGACGACCCGTCGATCGACCCCATCGCCATCGAGCCGGCACGCGTCGAAGTGCGGCTGCGCTCCGGGGAGACGATCCGCGTGGCGAGCGACACGATCGAGGGCAGCCCGCAGCAGCCGATGAGCCAGGATGCGATGCGGGCGAAGGTGCGCAGCTGCCTCGCCTTCGGACTCGGCGCGCCGCCGCAGGCGGCCGATCGTCTGGCCGAAGCGGTGGCTCGCCTGGACCACGCGGATGACGCGGCCGGCGCACTGTGCGCCGCATTCCCGCACTGAGCGCCACGGTGCCGCACTCCCGCAACCTCTGCCTGCCGCGGGAGCCGGCGCCACTGACTACTCTGCCTTCGCGCCCGACTCCTTCACCGCACGCGCGAACACGAGGCTCTCCGCGGCGATCAGCCTGGTCAGCTCGGCCACAGACCCGCCGCCGGGTTCGAAGCCGAGGCCGACCAGCCGTTCCGCCACGTCGGGCATGCGCAGGATCCGGTTCACTTCCTCGTTCAGCCGACCGATCGTCGACGCGGGCGTACCGGCCGTGGTCACCAGCGCCACCCAGTTGCCAAGCACGAAACCCTTGAAGCCCTGCTCGGCGTAGGTCGGCACGTCGGGCATCCACTGCAGGCGCTTCGCCGACATCGCGCCGATCACGCGCACCTTGCCGGTCTTCACCGCCGGCCACAGTTCGGGCACGGCGTTGGTGATCGCCTGCACCTGCCCGCCGATCAGGTCGGCTGCCGCAGGGCCCGCGCCCTTGTAGGGGACGTGTACCGCATCGAAACCGGCGGATGCCTTGAGCATCTCCATCGACAGGTGGCTGATCGCACCGACCCCGCCCGAGCCGTACACCATCTTGTTCTGCCTCGCCCACGCCACCAGCTCCGACACGTTCCTGATCGGCAGCGAACCGTTGACCGCGGTGATCAGCGGTGAACTCCCGAGGTAGACCACCGGCGCCAGATCGCGGGCGAGGCTGTAGCCGAGCTTCGGGTAGAGCGACTGCGCGATCACGTGCGCGGTGCTGATGTTGAGGACCGTGTAGCCGTCGGGGGCCGAGCGCGCGGCGACTTCCGCCCCCAGGTTGCCGCCGGCACCGGGCCGGTTGTCGACCAGCACCGGCTGCTTCCACGCCTCGGTGAGCTTCTGTCCGACCACCCGCGCCAGCAGATCGTTGATGCCGCCCGGCGCGAACGCGACGATGTAGCGGATCGGCCGATCGGGATAACTGCTGGCCGCCTGCGCTGCGCCCGTCGCCGCAACACCCGCCACCAGCGCCAGTCCTGCGCGCAGGCACGCTCCGTTCACTGCTCCACTTCCGCTGCGCATCGCTGCCTCCCCGCAACGCGTCGCCGGCGCCCATGCCCCGGCGACTGGTTCACGCCACCTGCCGGCCACCTGCAGACCCGGTCCCGCGCGCCCTCGTGCCAGCACGCACGGCCGGGTGTGCCGGCACCGCCCTCACGCGCTGCGTCGCGCCGGAGTCACCGGCACCGGAGTGCCTTCGGTGGCCGACAGCGAACGCAGCAGGCTGCCGCAGTTCTCGATGTGGGGATCGACGCCCATCGCGCGGTAGGCCTGCCACGCCGAGGCCTGCACCGCCGAGTACACCGGCTTGCCCAGATCGCGCTCGAGCATGTCGAGCACCTCCAGCGCGCGCAACTGCGTGCAGGCGACGAACACCGCCTCGGAGTCGGGCGTGGTGATCTCCTTCACCTTGCGGTAGATCTCCTCTGGCAGGATCTTCGCGTGGTCGAACATGTCCAGCATGTCGAACGTACCCAGCTTCACCGTCTGGATGCCGAACGCGCCGGCGAACTGCTTCAGGCGCTCGTTGGTGAGCTCGACGTACGGGGTCACCACGTCGACCTTCCGGACGCCGTTGGCGCTCAGACAGGCCACCATCGCCCCGGCGGTGGTGACCGTCGGCGCCCCGGTGATCGCGGTCAGCTGTTCGCAGATGCGATCGTTCCACTGCGGGCCCTCGAAGAAGCTGCCGCTGGTGCAGCCGTAGACGACGACGTCGGGCTCGACCATCGCCACCTCGCTGGCCGCGTGCTTGCTCGCCTGCTCCATGTTGCGCAGCTCCTCGGGCGTGCCTTCGCGGCCGCCGGCGATGCGCGCGGTGTGCACCGACACGCCAGGCGGTGCGATGCGCCAGAACTCGGTCTCCATCGTGGTGTTGATCGAAGGAACCAGCAATCCGATCCTGCCTCGCCATCCGTACATGCTCTGTTCTCCTGTGTCGTGTCGGGCCGGCGCGCCTGGCGCCGGGGTCGCTGCGGGTGCTGCGGGTGCTGCGGATTCCGTGTCGGCCGCGGCGGTTCCGGTGCGCTGCGCGCCCGGTGCTGCGTTGCCGTGGGTGCTGCGCGTGATGCGAATACTACGGGTCCTCGGGCGACACCGGCTGCCCGGCAGCCCGCGCACGCGGCGCGACGCTGGCGGCCGGCACCGGTCGTTGCCTCACTGCGCCAGGGGCCGCGACGACACGCCCAGCGCCTTGCCGATCGCCTCCGAAGCCTTGAGTCCGGAGCCGGTGAGCACCAGCACCGTGGTCTCCCGTTGCGCGATGGTGCCCTGTTCGACGAGTTTCGTCAGCGCGGCGGCGGCCGACGCGCAGGTCGGCTCGACGTACAGCCCCATCGCCGCGAGGGCGCGCAGCGCGTCGACGATCTCCTGCTCGCTGACTGCGAGAATGCTCCCGCCGCTCGCGCGCACGGCGCTCAGGATGGCCCGACCGCGCGTGGGGCGCTGCGAGGCGATGCCCTCGGCCAGCGTCGGCAGCGGCGTGATCTCCGCATAGTCGGCGAGTCCGCCCGCGAACGCCTGCGCGAGGGGAGACACGTTCGCCGCCTGCACCCCGAAGATGCGCGGCATGCGCTCGATCTCACCGCTGCGCCGCAGTTCGTCGAAGCCGCGCTCGCAGCCCAGCACGTTCGCCCCGTAGCCCAGCGGCACGATCACGTTGTCCGGTGCGCGAAACCCGAGCTGCTCCCAGAGCTCGTAGGCGAGCGTCTTGGTGCCCTCGAGAAAGTACGGTTGCCGGTTGTGGCTCGCGTAGAACACCTGCTCGGCCTCGCGCAGCGCCGCCTCCGCCACCTGCTGCCGCGTGCCGGTGACGGTCACCACGTCGGCGCCGTGCGCGGCCATCTGCGCGATCTTCGGATAGGAGGCGCTCGCCGGAACGAAGATCCGGCAGCGCATGCCGGCGGCGGCGGCATAGGTGGCGAGCGAGGCGCCGGCGTTGCCCGACGAGTCCTCGAGCACGTGATCGATCCCGTGCTGCTTCAGGTAGCTCACCATGGTCGTCATGCCGCGATCCTTGAACGATCCGGTCGGCATCACGTACTCGAGCTTGCACAGCACCTCCTGCCCGTGCCAGCGCCGCGGCAGCAGCGGCGTCCAGCCCTCGCCGAGCGTGACCGCAGCCTCGCGCGGGACCGCGATCGCCGCGGCGTAGCGCCACAGCGAGCGCACTGCGGTGTCGATCTGGCCGCGGCGCAGCCCGGCCACCGGCTCCAGATCGACGCCGTTGCCGTCATCGGAGCGCCAGCGCGGCACCGACACCGGATAGGTACGACCGTTGATCACATCGACGTAGTTCATCGACCCTGTTCCTGCCGCGGCGGTCCCGCCCGCCGTTGCGCGCGCCTGTCGGCGCACCGCAGCCGGCGCGTACGCCGCGCCCGGCTAGCCTCTCTGCTCGCGCCGGTC
>CANGUQ010000323.1 GCA_947456915.1 Betaproteobacteria bacterium | reverse complement strand
GCCAGCGGTGCCGCCGGGCCCGGCAGTGACGGGCACCACGCGTCCGGCCGCGAACAGGCGCGGCAAGGTGGCAACCGCGCGCAATCAGTGGCCGGCTGCTGCTGCCCGATCGGCCGTGCCACGATATCGGCACCCGGCCGTCGAAGCAAGGCCAGCGGGCGCACCGGCTGCAGCGTCTTCCCGTACCGACGGCAGGCCGCCGTGCGCGCGCCCGGCGCCTGTCGTCGGCAAAGCGAGCGGTGAGGCGGCGAACGGCTGGCTCTGCCGCCCCGATCGAACATCCGGCGGACACGCGACGGCACGATCCTGCCGCAGGCGTCGTTGTCGCTGCCCGCGAGCCGCGTCGGCGCGGCAGCCTCGCAGTCGGACCTCGAACCATCACGCCCGGCGCTGCAGATCAGACCCTGAACGCGGGCTGTCCCGTGGTCGCGGCACGGATCGCGCTGGAACTCGGCAATGCCGCAGCCCCCGCTGCACACGCACGACCTCGGCAGCCTGATCCGCGACCGGACCGGAGCGCGCATGCACTGCCTTGCCGATCGCCCATCAATGCCCGCATCTGCGAACGGCTGCCGCAGCGCGCCCCTCGCCGGACTCTGCACGCAACCGCATTCGACGGCACCGCTGCGCCGGAGCGCCCCCTCGCACCCGGCGCAGCCGCTGCCGCAGACCGCAGGCGCCATCCCGGCCTGACCGCAACCCGGTGCCGGTGCGTGCGGCAACCCGCGCTTTCAGCGAGCGACCGGGCGTCCTCGATCACCGGGCTGCGGCAACGGGAGGGACCGCGCCTGCCGTCACTTGCCGCGCTTCTTCAGCCATGCCCGCATCAGCGCGATCTCCGCTTCCTGCGCCTTCACGATCTCGGCCGCGAGCTTGCGGATCTCGGGGTCCTTGCCGTGAGCGAGCACGACGCGCGCCATGTCGATCGCGCCCTGATGGTGCGGAATCATGCCGCGGACGAAGTCGGCGTCGACATCGCCGCTGAAGGCGATCGCCATGTCCCGGTGCATGCGGTCGTTTGCCTCCTGGAACGCGCGCGTGGCGGCGCTGACCTCGGCACGGGCGACCTTGGCCGCGGGTGCGGGGCTGCCGTGGCCAGCGTGCGTGCCCGGTGTGCCCTGTGCATTCGCCGCAGCGGCGGCGAGCAGCGCGCAAGCGGCGAACAGCTGTCGCGCGCGCGGGCGGGCGATTCGCCCCGGGCGCAGCCCGCAGGCAGCGGATTCGTTGCAGTCAGTGGTCATGGGTAGGCTCCTCAGGAAAGTCCGGCGCGCTCGCGCACGGTGCGTTGCCCGGCCGCTGTCGCGGGTTCGCTTCGCCGGCGACATCCGCGCTGCCCGCAGGGCTCACTTTGCCGGGATCCGGTGTCCGTAGTCGATCGGATGCACGGACACCATCTCCGCCGCGGCATAGAACACCAGCAGCGCGATCACGAACTCGATGTGGATCGAGCGTGCAAGTCGAGCTCCGGCGCCTGGCACACCTGCAGCCAGCGCTGGCAGCAGCGCCATCTTGTGGTGTACCGCCAGCGCGAACATCGCGCTCACCAGGCCGACCTTGGCGAGCAGCCCCCAGCCGTACCAGGAACTCACCAGCAGGTCGAAACGCCCGACCAGATACCAGGCGGCGAGCAGACCGGCGGCGGCGAGCACTGCCACCGCGCGCAGCGCCACGGCCGACCACGCTTCGATCACGACCGCAGCCGAGCCCGTATCGGCGCGCCGCGCGATGCGCGCGAGCGGCAGCAGGCTGCCCGCCCAGAACGACACGGCAAGCAGGTGTACCAGCACGAGTGCAACCAGCTCCTGCCGCGGCCGGTACAGCGTCGTGTGTCCCATCGTCACGTAGGAAGCGACGACCATGAACGCGCCGATCGCGGCCACCGGCAGCCCCCACGCCGCGCGCGCGCACGCGGCCAGCAGCAGCAGCACACCGGCGCCGCGCAGCCAGAACGCGTCGCCGATACGGCTGGCGAGGATGGTCGGATACAGATCGAAACGCAGCGCGCCGGCGAGCCCCTCGGCGGAGAGCACGACCGCGCGCAGCACGAGTGCGAGCAGACTGAATGCGATGCCGATGATCACCGCGGCGCGCAGCACGCCCAGCGTCGACTGCAGTTCGGCTGCATCGAGCCGCTCGCGCATCGACACGAGAAACAGCACGGTGCCGGCCGCAACCAGCGTCGCCATGTAGTAGCCGGCACGGGCCACGACGGTCAGTCCGTCCCACGGGCTGGGTTCGGCCTGCAGGTACTCGATGATCATCGCGCTTCGGTCCTGCCCGGCACCGCCCGGGCGGGCCGCTCGCCGCTCGCCGCGCCTGCAGCCGCGCCGAGGACCTCGAAACGGAAGCTGCCCGCTATCGGGTGTCCGTCCGCGGAGATCGCCGCCCACAGCACGCGATAGGGCCCGGGCGCGAGTGGCGGCACGAGCGCCTGCGCGCTGCGCTGCGCGTCGCGGCCCGCAGCGCGCTCGACCCGTACCGGACGGTCATCGGCGTCGAGCAGGCGCAGGGCAGTCACCTGCACATCTTCGTTGAATGTCAGTTGCAATGAAGCGGGCGACTGCGCGAGCCGCGCACCGCTGGCAGGCACGGTCGAGCGCAGCTCGGAGTGCGCCGCTGCGGGGGCCGCAAGGCACAGCACTGCCAGTGCCGCAGCGATCCCCGACCGGACCGAGGACGGCTGGATCGAGCGCACGCCCAGACGATGCAGGCTGCGCCAGCAGACGGTGTACCGCTGCGGCCCGCACGGGCGGGAAGGTTGCATGGGGTTGCGATATGCGAACTGGGAGCGTGCAGTATCGCGGCCGGTTCCCGACCCGCCGATGACCCGCCGATTACAACGCGGTAATCTGCCGCCGCGGCAGGAGCGTGGCTGCGCGGGCACAATCGTCGCTTCCGGAGCAGCCTGCCCGATGCGAATCCTGATCGTCGAAGACGAGCGCAAGACCGGCGACTACCTGCAGCAGGGGCTGCGCGAGGCGGGCTTCGGCGTCGAACTCGCACGCGATGGCGCCGATGGTCTGCACCGGCTGCTCACCGAGCACTTCGACCTCGCAATCGTCGACGTGATGCTGCCCAGGCTCGACGGCTTCGCGCTGGTGCGCACGCTGCGCGAAGCCGGCGCGCAACTGCCGGTGCTGTTCCTCACCGCGCGCGATCAGGTCGAGGACCGGGTGCGCGGTCTGGAACTGGGCGCCGACGACTATCTGGTCAAGCCGTTCGCGTTCACCGAACTGCTCGCGCGGGTACGCACGCTGCTGCGCCGACGCACGCCGGCAGCGGACGTCACGAGCCTGAAGGTGGCCGATCTGGAGCTCGATCTGATCCGTCGCCGCGCGCTGCGCGGCGGCCAGCGCATCGAGCTGACCGGCCGCGAGTTCGCACTGCTCGAGCTGCTGATGCGCCGGCAGGGCGAGGTGCTGCCGCGCTCGCTGATCGCGTCGCAGGTGTGGGACATGAACTTCGACAGCGACACCAATGTCGTCGAGGTGGCGATTCGCCGACTGCGCGCGAAGGTCGACGACGGATTCGAGCGCAAGCTGATCCGCACACTGCGCGGCATGGGCTACGTCCTGGAGGCACCGGCGTGAGCACCGGGGCCGGTGCCATCGGCGGCGCGCGCGTGTCGCTCACGCTGCGCCTGACGCTGCTGTTCGCGCTGGCTGCCTCGCTGGTGCTGCTGGCACTGGGCCAGCTGATCGGCCGCTCGGTCGACCGGCACTTCGTCGAACTCGACCGTGCGCTGGCCGAAGCGAAGCTCAGCTCGGCGGCAGCCCGGCTGCTCGCCCTGACCGGTGAAGCCGACCTCGCGCGCATCGCCCGGGAATTCGACGGCATGCTGGTCGGACACGAGGGCCTGGCAATGCGGGTCGAGGATCTGGCCGGACGCGCGTGGTTCAGTACACCGGGAGTACCCGCTGCACGCCCGGCGCAGCCGCCGGATCCCGCCGAACACCCGCTGCCGCTCGTCTGGAGCAGCGATGGGCGCAACTTCCGTGGCGTCTCGCGCGAACTGCCCAGCGGGCTCGCCGACGGCCGCCGGTTCGTCGTGACGGTGGGCGTCGATACCGCCCATCACGATCACTACATGCACGAATTCCGGCACACGCTGTGGCTGTTCGTTGCGGCGGCGATGGCGGCGATGGGCGCACTCGGCTGGCTGGCCGCACGCAGCGGACTCGCACCGCTGCGGCGTCTGCGCAGCGAGGCAGAGCGCGTCAGCGCAACCCGCCTCGATCGCCGGCTGACCGTGGCCGATCTGCCGGTGGAGATGGCCGAACTCGCGCAGACGCTGAACGCGATGCTCGCGCGACTGGAGGATTCGTTCCAGCGCCTGTCTGCGCTGTCCAGCGATCTCGCCCACGAACTGCGCACACCGCTGTCCAACCTGCTCACGCAGACACAGGTCGGCCTCGCCCAGGGCCGCAGCGCGCAGGACTATCGCGCGCTGCTGGAGAGCAACGCCGAAGAGTACGAACGCCTCGCGCGGATGGTTTCGGACATGCTGTTCCTCGCCAAGTCCGAGCACGGTCTGACGCAGCCCGAGCGCTCGCGCGTGGCACTCGCGGACGCCGCACAGCAGGTCGCCTCCTTCTACGAGGCGCTGGCCGCCGAGCGTTCGCTCGCGCTCGCGATCGACGGCAACGCGGTGATCGAGGCCGACCGCCGGCTGCTCGTGCGCGCCCTGAACAATCTCGTCTCCAACGCGATCCGCCACGCACGTGCCGGCACCGTGATCGAGGTGCGCAGCGCGGCCTCTCCGGACCCCGGGTGGGTGCGGCTGTCGGTGGTCAATCACGGCGACACGATCGCGCCACAGGTGCAGGCGCGAATGTTCGACCGTTTCTATCGCGGCGACGGCGGCCGCCGGCACGACACCGAGGGCGCCGGGCTGGGGCTGGCGATCGTGCGCTCGATCGCGCGCGCCCACGGCGGGCGGGTCGGTGTCGTCTCCGCGGAGGGACGCACCGAGGTATTCATCGAACTGCCGATGCCCGAGGGCGGTCGCGAGGGCCCAGCCGCCGCGAGCGAGTC
>CANGUQ010000322.1 GCA_947456915.1 Betaproteobacteria bacterium | reverse complement strand
CCTTGATGATCGGGATGCCGCCGCCGACCGCCGCCTCGAAGGCGACCATCACGCCCTTCTTCTGCGCGGCGCCGAAGATCTCGTTGCCGTGGAGCGCGAGCAGCGCCTTGTTGGCCGTCACCACGTGCTTGCCGTGCGCGATCGCCTCGAGAATGAGGTCCTTGGCCACGCCGTAGCCGCCGATCAGCTCGACCACGATGTCGATGTCGGGATGACGGGCGACGGCGAACGCGTCGTCGAGCACCTGCGCCGCGGGCTCGCCCGCTGGCGTGCGCTCGGCGACGAGCGCACGCGCCTTCGCCAGATCCTTGTCCGCAACCATCGCCACGCGGATGCCGCGCCCGGCGCGCCGGCTGATCTCGGCGCGGTTGCGCGCGAGCACGCTGAAGGTACCGCTGCCGACGGTACCGATGCCGAGCAGTCCTACGTTGATCGGTTTCATCACAGCAAGCCGTCCTTGCGGAACATTTCCTTCACTCCGCGCACCGCCTGGCGGATGCGCGACTCGTTCTCGATCAGCGCGAGGCGCACGTGATCGTCGCCGTACTCGCCGAAGCCCACCCCGGGCGAGGCAGCGAGCTTCGCGTCGGTCAGCAGCTTCTTGGAGAACTCGAGCGAACCCATCTTCGCGTAGGGTTCGGGGATCTTCGCCCAGATGTACATCGCCGCGCGCGGAGACTCCACCATCCAGCCTGCCGCGTGCAACCCCTGCACCATCACGTCGCGGCGCTTCTGGTAGGTGAGCGCGATCTCGCGCACGCAGTCCTGCGGACCTTCGAGCGCGAGGATGGAAGCCACCTGGATCGGCGTGAAGGTGCCGTAGTCGTGATAGCTCTTCATCCGCGCGAGAGCGGCGACCAGATCGCGGTTGCCGACCATGAAGCCGACCCGCCAGCCGGCCATGTTGTAGCTCTTCGACATCGTGAAGAACTCGACGGCGACCTCGCGCGCACCGGGCACCTCCATGATCGACGGTGCACGATAGCCGTCGAAGGTGATGTCCGCGTACGCGAGGTCGTGCACGACGTAGATGTCGTGACGGCGGGCGATCTCGATGATCCGCTCGAAGAACGGCAGTTCCACGCACTGCCCGGTCGGGTTGGACGGGAAGTTCAGGATCAGCATCTTCGGCTTCGGATACGACTCCTTCATCGCGCGATCGAGTTCGTCGAAGAAGTCCACGCCCGGGGTCATGCGCACGTGGCGAATGTCGGCCCCGGCGATCACCGGCCCGTAGATGTGGATCGGGTAGCTGGGGTTGGGCACCAGCACGATGTCGCCGCGATCGAGCGTGGCGAGCGCGAGGTGGGCGATGCCTTCCTTCGATCCGATGGTGGCGATCGCCTCGGTGTCGGGATCGAACTCGACGCCGTAGCGCGTGCGGTACCAGTTGCAGATCGCGCGGCGCAGCCGCGGGATGCCCTTGGACACGGAATAGCCATGCGTGTCAGGCCGTTGCGCGGCCTCGACCAGCTTGGCGACGATGTGCGGCGGCGTCGGCCCGTCGGGGTTTCCCATCGACAGGTCGATGATGTCCTCGCCCTTGCGCCGGGCGGCCATCTTGAGCTCCGCCGTGATGTTGAACACGTACGGTGGCAGGCGGCGGATGCGCGCGAATTCTTCCATCGGGGCGGGGCGCTCGCCGCAGACGGGCGCCGGAATGACGAAAAGCCTGTGAGTTTAGCCCAATCGCCGTGCCTGCCTGAAGATGGCGGGCTGGGGGAGCCCCCGTCTCGCCTCACTGCCCCGGCTCCGGCCCGGCGGGCGTCGCTCCCGCCCCGCCCGCGCCGCCACGCCGCAGCGGCCGGTCGACGCCGGCTACCCGATTCCGGACGGGGACCGGGCTCGTCCTGCAAAGGGGCCAGGCCCCTTTTTCCTGGCCCCTTTTCCCTCGTTCTTCCTCTCCCGATAAAGGGGCCAGGCCCCTTTTCCGATAAAGGGGCCTGGCCCCTTTTCCGGATCTTGTTGCTGAAGGCCGGGGAGGTTCAGTCAGGCGCGTTCGCTGCGCCGCTGGCGAGCAGCGCGGCAATCGCCGGGGCGTCGTAGCCCGCCTCGCGGAGGATCTCGCGCGTGTGCTCGCCGAGCCGAGGCGCTCCGCGCCACGCGGGCGCTCCGGAGGCGGAGAACGTGTTGGGCACGCCGATCTGCACCAGTTCGCCTTCGCTCGCGTGCTGTACACGCTGGAACAGCCCGACGTCGGCCAGATGCGGGTCGGCGAGCACCTCGTCGAGCGACTGTACCGGCGCGTGCGGAATGTCGGCGCTCGACAGGACGTCGACCCAGTGCGCGTTGGTGCGCTCGGCCAGCACCTCGGCGCGCAGTGCGAGCCAGTCCGCAGCGTTCGCGGCGCGCGCCGTCATCGTGCCGAACCGCGGGTCGGTCTTCAGTTCCGGGCGGCCGATGACGTCGAAGAACGCGTGCGCCTGACGGTCGGTGTTGAGGGAGATGCACAGGAAGCCGTCGCGCGTGCGCGCCGGCCGGAAATTCGGATCGAGCAGTCGCGGATCGCCCACCCGGGCACTGCCGCCGGGGACATCCGGTCCGGCGAAGCTCGCGGAGTAGAGATGCTCGGCCATCTGGATACCGACCATGTTCTCGAACATCGGTACCTCCACTGCCTGCCCGATGCCGGTGCGGCTGCGCTCGAACAGGGCCATCGTGATCGCGTACGCGGCGATCAGTCCGACACTGCGATCGGCGAGCATGAACGGTACGTAGCGCGCAGAACCCGTCGCCGCCATGTTGAGCGCGACACTGCCCGACAGCCCCTGCAGCATCGGATCGTAGGCCGGGCGCGCGGCGTATCGCCCGCCCTGGCCGAAGCCGAAGGCTCCGGCATAGATCAGCCGGGGATTGATCGCGTGCACGTCCTCCCACGAGAGCTTGAGTCGCGCCATCGCCCGCGGCCGGATGTTGTACACGAGCACGTCCGCCCCGCGCAGCAGCGCAACCAGCGCCTGATGGCCGTCGGGCTGCTTCAGATCGAGCACGATGCTGCGCTTGTTGCGATTCAGGTGCAGGTACTTCCACGCCATGCCGTGGTGGCGCGCCGCCCCGGACAGGTAGCGGCCCTGATCGCCACCGGGCGCCTCGACCTTGATCACGTCGGCGCCATGGTCGGCGAGGATCTGGGTGGCGAACGGCCCGACCACTACCGAGGTGAGGTCGATCACGCGCACGCCGGCGAGCGGGCCGCCGGTTCCGGCGCCGGCTGCGCCCGGAGCCTCCCTGTCCCCGGCAGTCTTCACGGGCGCGCGCGTGTTCATCGGGTCGCCGCTGCGCTCAGCGGCGCGCGCTTGCGCTCGCGGGCGGCCATGACCGGCACGCGCAGGTCAGCCGGCGAACTCGGCAGTAGCGGACAGCGCGAGCGCACCGGTATCGTCCTGTGCCCACAGCTTCGCCGAGCGACCGTCGGCAGCGGGCTCGCCGCAGATCGTGATCGCGCGATTCACGAACAGGGGCTTCACGTTGCGCGAGGCCAGATGACGCAGCGGCGCAGCGGCGTTCGCGCGCGCGAGTTCGAACACGAGCAGCGTGGTGAGGCCGCCATTCATCACCAGTGCGGGATACCCCTCGGTACCGGTGACGTACGGCTGGTCGTAGTGAATGCGGTGCCCGTTGAAGGTGAGTGCGGAATAGCGAAACAGCATGACGGGATCGGGTGTCACCACCTTCTTCCAGACTGCGACGCCGGGTGCCGGCTGGGCAGGCGCTGGCGTCTTCGGCGCGGCGGGATCGGGCTCCTCACGATAGACGATGTCCTGCTCCTCGACGATGGCGACACCGCGCTCGGTCGACATCTCGGTGCGTACCGTCACGAACACCATCTGGCCCGACTTGCCCTGCTTGGGGGTCACCGACTGGATCACCGACTCGCGCCGCACCTCGTCACCGACGCGCAGTTCGCTCTGGATCGTGATGCGCTTGCCGGCGAACATCCGCCGCGGCAACGGCACCGGGGGCAGGAAATCGCCGCGCTCGGGATGGCCGTCGGGGCCGATCTGCGAATGGCGCACGACACGTGGAAACAGGATCGAGTGCCAGCCGATGGGCAGCGGATCGCCGAACTTCGGTCGCGGGTCGTCACGATCGAGTGTCGCGGACAACCGCAGCACCGACGGAATCGTCACGTAATCGACGTCGGTTTCGCGATTGCCGATCCACTCGGCCAGTTTGTCCAGGTCATGCGTCATCCATGTCTCCTGCGGTCAGGCTGGTGCAAGCGAACTGCGGATGCCTTCGTGCAAGTGCGTCGCGCACACTCGCGCTTCGGGCGAAACATCAAAAGCGTAACAGCAGGCAGATTGTCCTTGCTTCTCGCCCCGGCACGGAGAATACTGAATCCATTGCGGCCGCGAGCAGCGACGCAACGAGCAGTTGAGCCGGCAGAGGAAGCTCTGACGGCTCTTTTTTTCGCGCGCGGGAAACCGCACCGCTGGCAGCAGGCGCGTGCGCCGTTCACTCCGGCACGATGTTGGCACGCCTGATCACCTCGCCCCAGTGGGCGAGATCCTGGACGATGGTCCTGCCGAAGGCGGCCGGGTCCTGATACACGGCGAATGCGCCCTGCGAGTCGACCTTCTCGCGAAAATCCTTGCTCTCGACGATGCGGCGGATCTCCTCGGAGAGCCGCTTGACGACGTCGGCGGGCAAGCCCGCCGGACCGAGCACTCCGAACCACGACGACACTTCGTATTTGGGGAAACCGGCCTCGGCCGCAGTGGGCACATTGGGCAGCGACGAGTGCCGGGATCGTGCCGCAAGCGCGATCGCGCGCAGCTTGCCCGCCTGCACCTGCTGGATGACTCCGGGCGGCGTGGTGATGAAGACATCGATGTTGCCGCCCATCAGGTCGATCACCGCGGGGCCGCTGCCCTTGTATGGCACGTGGATCATCTTGCCGTCGACAGCGCGTTCGAGCAGTTCCCCGGCCAGATGCTGGATGGAACCGTTGCCCGCCGAGCCGTAGCTGACCTTGCCAGGCGTCGCGCGGATGAGATCGGCGAGTTCCTTCAGCGTACTGACCCTGGTCGATGG
>CANGUQ010000321.1 GCA_947456915.1 Betaproteobacteria bacterium | reverse complement strand
GCGGCGCGCCGGGCGCAGGTGTCCCGGGCGTACCCGGTGGCGCGCCGGGTGGCATGCCGGGCGGCATGCCGGGCGGCATGCCGGGCGGCGTACCCGGCGGCATTCCCGGCACGGGCAGCAGTGGCGCACCCGTGCAGACCGGTCCTGGCGGCGTCATCGTGCCGTCGCAGACGCCCAGCATCTCGGCTCCGGGTGGTCCGCCCGGGGTCAACGTGCCCATTCCGGGGCAGATCGTCTCTCCGGCAGGGCCAGGAGCGAGCGGCGTACCGACGCCCAGGTAGCCACCGGCAGACCGATCGGCAGGCCACGCGCGCAGGCGACAGCGCAGGGCATCTGCGCTTCGCGCCGGGCCTGCCTCGTCTCGCGGCTACCTGTCGCTTTCGCGCAGCGCGCGCGTGCCCGATTCGGCGGTGAGCGTGAACGCCGCGGCACGCCGCCGAGTTCACCGCGCTCGCCGGTCTGGCGGTATCTTCGGCGCAGCCCGCTGATCGCTCGCCCCTCGCCCGCCTGCACCGGAAGCCACCTTGAAACTCGCCACCTGGAACGTCAACTCGCTGAAAGTACGCCTGCCACAGGTGCTCGACTGGCTCGCTACGCATCGTCCCGACGCGCTGTGCCTGCAGGAGACCAAGCTGGAGGACGTCAACTTCCCGGTCGCGGCGATCGAGCAGGCAGGCTGGTGCGTCGCCTTCGCCGGCCAGAAGACCTACAACGGCGTGGCCATCGTCACGCAGCGCCCGCCGGAGGCGGTGCGCGTGGGCATCGCCGGGTTCGATGACGCGCAGCGGCGGGTGATCTCGGCGAGCGTCGATGGCGTGCGGGTGATCTGCGTCTACGTACCCAACGGCGAATCGGTGGAGTCCGACAAGTACCGCTACAAGCTCGACTGGCTCGCGCGGCTGCACGGCTGGCTGCAGACCGAACTGCAGCAGCACCCGTCGCTGGCGGTGCTGGGCGACTACAACATCGCCCCGGAAGACCGCGACGTCTACGATCCGGCAGGCTGGGCGGGCAAGGTGCTGTGCAGCGCGCCCGAGCGCGAGGCGTTCGCGACGCTGCTCGGCCTCGGACTCGCCGACGCGTTCCGGCAGTTCGAGCAGCCGGAGCGCTCGTGGAGCTGGTGGGACTATCGAATGAACATGTTCAAGCGCAAGCTCGGCCTGCGCATCGATCACATCCTGCTGTCGCAGCCGCTCGCCGCGCGGCTGCGCAGCTGCACGATCGACAGCACACCACGCGCCGCGGAACGGCCGTCCGACCACGCACCGGTAGTCTGCGAACTCGACTGATCGCGCAGCGGCCCTCGCCGGCCGGTGCGCGGTCGAGAGCGCACGCGGGCGTGTGCACAACGCGCGCACAGGCGCCGGCAGCCGGCCGCATACCCCACCATCGCGCAGCGAGCGCTCGCCGCGGAGACGACGACCGCCCGCTGCACGCCCGGACCGTTCAGTCGATCAGTTCGTACGCCGGCAGCGTGAGGAACTCGTTGTAGTCGCCGGTGCACATCGTCTCGAACATGGCGGCGGCTTCGGTGTACCGGCCGGCGGCCCAGGCGGCATCTCCGAGGTAGGTCTTCACCCTGGGCAGCTCCTCGGCCACCAGCGTGCGCACCATGTCGGCAGTGACCTTGCGACCGTCGTCGAGCTTGCCCTTGGGCGAGCGGATCCACTGCCAGATCTGGGAGCGCGAGATCTCTGCCGTGGCAGCGTCTTCCATCAGGTTGAACACCGGCACGCAGCCGTTGCCGGCGAGCCAGGCGCCCAGATACTGGATGCCCACCGAGATGTTGTTGCGCAGCCCGGCCTCGGTGATCGGCGCTTCAGGCTTGAAATCGAGCAGATCGGCGGCGGTGAAGTTCACGTCCGGCAACTGCCTGGTGTACTGGTTCGGCGTGGGCATGTGCTCGTCGAACACCGCCCGGGCGATCGGCACCAGCCCCGGGTGTGCGACCCAGGTGCCGTCGCAGCCGTCGGTCACCTCGCGCAGCTTGTCCGCGCGCACCTTCTCCATCGCGGCATCGTTGGCGGCCGGATCGTTCTTGATCGGAATCTGCGCCGCCATGCCCCCCATCGCCGGTGCGCCGCGCTGGTGGCAGGTCTTGACCAGCGTCAGCGCGTAGGCGCGCATGAACGGCGCAGTCATCGTGACCTGCGAGCGATCGGCGAGGCAGAAGTTCTGGTTGACGCGGAACTTCTTGATGCAGGAGAAGATGTAGTCCCAGCGCCCGATGTTCAGCCCGGCCGAGTGGTCCTTGAGCTCGTGCAGGATCTCGTGCATCTCGAAGGCGGCAGGAATGGTCTCGATCAGCACCGTCGCCTTGATCGTTCCGTGCGCGACGCCGAGGTCCTGCTGCGCCATCGTGAAGATGTCGTTCCACAGCCGCGCCTCGAGGTGCGACTCCATCTTCGGCAGATATAAGTACGGACCCGAGCCGCGCGCGAGCAGCTCCTTCGCGTTGTGGAAGAAGAACAGCGCGAAGTCGAAGATGCCGCCGGCGACCTGCTGGCCGTCGACGAGCATGTGTTTCTCGTTCATGTGCCAGCCGCGCGGGCGCGGGATCAGCACCGCAGCGCGGTCGTTGAGCCTGTACGTACGCTCGCCCTGCTGGAAGGTGATCGTGCGCCGTACCGCGTCGCGCAGGTTGATCTGGCCGTCGATCATCATCTCCCACTTCGGACAGTTCGCGTCTTCGAAATCGGCCATGAAGGTCGAAGCGCCGCAGTTGAGCGCGTTGATCACCATCTTGCGATCGGTGGGGCCGGTGATCTCCACGCGTCGGTCGAGCATGTCCGCAGGCTGCGGCGCGATCGTCCAGTTGCCCTCGCGAATCGCCTTCGTGTGCGGGAGGAAATCGGGCAGCTTGCCGGCATCGAACTCCTTCTGCCGGGCGGCACGTGCGGCGAGCAGTTCCTGTCGCCGGGACTCGAAGCTGCGGTGCAGTCGCGCGACGAAGGCGAGCGCCTCGGTGGTGAGGATGGTCTCGAAGCCGGGCAGGAACGCGCCGCGGATCTCGACGCCGGCTGGGATGGAGGTGGACATGGCAGGCTCGCTGTGAGGAAGACGATGGACGGGAAGAGGGGTGGGCGCGCCTCGAACGGAAACGAAACGCTGTCGGGCGCAGCAACAGACACGACGGTGAGGCGGTGCTACAGGAACCTGTGGACGACTGCAGAGGCCGTACGCCGATCCGGCACGCGTGACGGCAATCGTCATCCGATACGCCCCTGGCACGCGCAGATGCGCGCATGGCGAGGTGCGGCGACGACCTCCGCACGGCCCCGATACAGCCGCGCGCGGCGGGGGTGAGAATCTAGCCGGTCGCGCCCGGCGCTGCAACGCACCGCCGCGGGCTTGCACGACGCGTGCCGGAAACGCGCCGTTTCCATTCCGCCGCCGCGGCCTGTCGCGACCATGCGCGCTCGCCGCAACCGCCGCGCGCGGCGAACGCGCGTCGGCGCCAGACGGACAAACCGTCAGCTCGCAGCGGCGGTGGACACCGCCGCACCGCCCTTCTCCTCCAGGCCCAGTTCCTGGATCTTGCGCGTGAGCGTGTTGCGGCCCAGCCCGAGCAGGGTCGCCGCTTCGATGCGCCGGCCGCCCGTGTGCAGCAGCGCGCGCACGATCAGCGTGCGCTCGAAATCGCGGGTGAGCTGATCGATGATGCCCTGCTCGCCTCGACCCAGCGACTGATCGACCTCGCGCTCGAGCGCGAGCAGCCAGTTCTGCTCGGCGCTCGCAGCGGTCTCCGCACGAAACTCCGGCGGCAGGTCGTTCACTTCGACGTTCATGCCCGGCGCCATCACGGTCAGCCAGTGGCACAGATTCTCCAGCTGTCGCACGTTGCCGGGCAGGTCCTGCGCCGACAGGTGGCGCAGCGCGGCTTCCGACAACCGTTTGGCCTCCACGCCAAGATCGCGCGCGCTCTTCTGCAGGAAGAACTTCGCGAGCAGCGGGATGTCCTCGCGCCGCTCGCGCATCGGTGGCAGCCGCAGCCGGATCACGTTCAGCCGATGGAACAGATCTTCGCGGAACAGCCCCTGCTTGACGCGCTGCTCGAGGTCCTGATGAGTGGCGGCGATCACCCGCACGTTGGCCTTGATCGGCTGATGCCCGCCGACCCGGTAGAACTGTCCGTCGGAGAGCACGCGCAGCAGCCGGGTCTGCAACTCGGCCGGCATGTCGCCGATCTCGTCGAGAAACAGCGTGCCGGCATCGGCCTGCTCGAACCGGCCGCGGCGCATCGCCTGCGCACCGGTGAAGGCGCCGCGCTCGTGGCCGAACAGCTCCGACTCGAGCAGGTCCTTCGGAATCGCCGCGGTGTTGATCGCGATGAACGGCTTGGTCGCGCGCGGGCTGTGCCGGTGCAGCGCGCGTGCTACCAGTTCCTTGCCGGTACCCGACTCGCCGGTGATCAGCACCGTCGCATGCGACTGCGACAGCCGTCCGATAGCGCGAAACACTTCCTGCATCGAGGGCGCCTGGCCGAGGATCTCCGGCACCGGCGCCGAGTCTTCAGCGCTCTCGGTCTGGCGCGCGCTCTCGTCGATCGCGCGGCGGATCAGTTCGACCGCGTGATTGACGTCGAAGGGCTTGGGCAGGTACTCGAATGCGCCGCCCTGAAACGCCGCGACCGCGCTCTCCAGGTCGGAATAGGCGGTCATCACGATCACCGGGATCTGGGGATGTTCGCTCTTGATCCGCTGCAGCAGGTCGAGCCCGGAGGCGCCCGGCATGCGGATGTCGCTCACCACCACCTGCGGCAGCGAACTGTTGAGCGCGGTCAGCGCATCCTGCGCCGAGCCGAAGCTGCGGAAGTCGATGTTCTCGCGCGTGAGCGCTTTCTCGAACACCCAGCGAATCGACTTGTCGTCGTCGATGACCCAGACAGGTTTCATGGTGGCTTGCTTTCGCGGCAGGCTGAACGGGGAAGAGGTACGGTTTCGGATCGGGTTTCGGATTCACGCCGGGCGCAGGGCGCGCGTGCAGCGGCGCAGCGCGTTCAGCGCCCGCCCGCGCACGCCGTGGCGCCCGGGCTCTCGCCGCTCGCG
>CANGUQ010000320.1 GCA_947456915.1 Betaproteobacteria bacterium | reverse complement strand
GGCTGCGCGCTGCCGCCGCAGGAGCGTGCCGCCTCCGCCGCGAGCGCGTCGCGCCGCAGCTCGGTGAAGCTGGTGACGCTCCACACTTCGCAGGCGATGCCGTGCTCGTCGCGCAGGAGGTCGGCGGCAGCGAGCACTTCGCGCAGGATCGTGCCGCTGCCGAGCAGCCGCACCCGCGGCGCCGCCTCGCTGCGCAGCCGATACATGCCGCGCAGGATGCCCGGCTCCGCCTGCTGCGGCATCGGCGGCTGCGGATAGTTCTCGTTCATCACGGTGACGTAGTAGAAGACGTCCTCGCGCGCCTCGAGCATGCGCCGCATGCCTTCGCGCACGATGGTCACCACCTCGTAGCCGTAGCACGGGTCGTAGGCGACGCAGTTCGGGTAGGTGGACGCGATCAGGTGGCTGGAGCCGTCCTGATGCTGCAGTCCTTCGCCGGAGAGCGTGGTACGCCCCGCAGTCGCCCCGATCAGGAAGCCGCGTGCGCGCATGTCGGCCGCCGCCCAGATCAGGTCGCCGATCCGCTGGAAGCCGAAGATCGAATAGAACGTGTAGAACGGCAGCATCGGCAGTCCGTGCGTCGAGTAGCTGGTGGCTGCCGCCAGCCACGACGAGATCGCGCCGGCCTCGGTGATGCCCTCCTCCAGGATCTGCCCGTCGCGCGCCTCCTTGTAGTACACGAGCTCGTCGCGGTCCTCGGGCTCGTAGAGCTGACCCACCGCCGAGTAGATCGCGACCTGCCGGAACAGCGACTGCATGCCGAAGGTGCGCGCCTCGTCGGCGACGATCGGCACGATGCGCGCGCCCAGTGCCGGATCCTTCAGCAGCTGGCCGAGCATCTGGACGAACACCATCGTCGTCGACTGCTCGCGCGCGTGCGACCCCTCGGTCAGCCGGCCGAAGCTCGCCAGCGCCGGCACCGGCAGCGGTGCGATCTCGCTCCTGCGCTCGGGCAGGAAACCGCCGAGCGCCACGCGCCGGGCGTGCAGGTAGCGCATTTCCGGACTGTCCGGATCGGGGCGGTGAAAGCGCAGATTGACCACATCCTCGCGCGACAGCGGCAGCGCGAAGCGATCCCGGAACGCGAGCAGCGCCTCGTCGTCGAGCTTCTTCTGCTGATGCGTGCCCATGCGCCCCTGACCCCAGTGGCCCATGCCGTAGCCCTTCTTGGTCTGCGCGAGGATCACGGTCGGCTGCCCGCGGTGGCGCAGCGCGGCGTGATAGGCGGCGTGGATCTTGATCGGATCGTGCCCGCCGCGACGCAGCCGGTCGATGTCGGCATCGGTGAGGTGCGCGACCAGCCGTTGCAGCTCGGGATACTTGTTGAAGAAGTTCTCGCGGTTGAACGCGCCGTCGGTGGCGGCGTATTTCTGGAACTCGCCGTCGACGGTCTCGTGCAGCCGGCGCAGCAGCACGTCGTCGTGATCGCGCGCGAACAGCGGGTCCCAGTCCGAGCCCCAGAGCAGCTTGATCACGTTCCACCCGGCGCCGGCGAACAGGCCCTCGAGTTCCTGGATGATCGAACCGTTGCCGCGCACCGGTCCGTCCAGCCGCTGCAGGTTGCAGTTGACGACGAAGATCAGGTTGTCGAGCCCTTCGCGCCCGGCGAGCGACAGGCCGGCGAGCGACTCCGGCTCATCCATCTCGCCATCGCCCACGAAGGCCCAGACCTTGCGCCCTGCGGTGGCAAGCAGTTCACGGTGTTCCAGATAGCGCAGGAAGCGCGCCTGATAGATCGCGTTGACCGGCCCCAGACCCATCGACGCGCAGGCGAACTGCCAGAAGTCGGGCATCAGCCACGGGTGCGGGTAGGAAGGCAGCCCGCGCCCGGCCGTCTCGCGGCGGTAGTGGTCGAGCTGATCCTCGCTGATCCGGCCCTCGAGGAAGGCGCGGCCGTACACGCCGGTGGCCGAGTGCGGCTGCAGATAGACCACGTCGCCGTTCTGGCCCGCGCGAAAGAAGTGATTGAAACCGACCTCGAACAGATCGGCGGCCGACGCGTAGCTCGCGATGTGGCCGCCCAGTTCAGCGTGCGCGCGGTTCGCGCGCACGACCATGGCGAGCGCGTTCCAGCGGATGATGGAGGACAGCCGGCTCTCGATGTCCAGATCGCCCGGGTACTGCGGCTGATCCTCGAGCGCGATCGAGTTGCGATACGGCGTGTTGAGTACCGGCGGCAACGGCACGCGCTTCGCGCGCGCGAGGTCGAACAGCCTGCGCAGCAGGAACGTTGCCCGCTCCGGCCCCTCGCGCGCGATCGTCTGCTCGAAGGCGTCCAGCCACTCGCGGGTCTCTTCCGGGTCGCTGTCGGGGGACGCCACGCGCAGGAAGGCGCGGGCCGCCAGGTCGGTGAGATCGGTCATCGTGCGTTCCTCCGTTGCCGGCCGCCACCCGAAAAGGGGCCAGGCCCCATTTTCGCCATTTTCGAAAAAGGGGCCTGGCCCCTTTTTGCGGTTGGCCTGTTTCGTGGGTCCGCCTGCCCGGGTGCGCTGACGACGGGTGACTGCTTCCGGCCACGTCTCAATGGTAGCGATGACACCGCGGCAGGTGGTGCCGTAGAGCAGCGCTGACGTACCTTTTGTCGGTATGATCTGCTTTCAGATTGCAGTTATAGAGCAGATCATGCCGTCTTCAGCCCTCGATCCCACGGACCTGCGTATCCTCGCGCGGTTGCAGGGGGACGCGCGCATCACCAACGTCGAGCTCGCGCAGGCGGTCAACCTGTCGCCCTCGCCCTGCCTCGCCCGCGTACGCGCGCTGGAAGCGAGCGGGGTGATCGCGCGGCACGTGACGCTGCTCGATCCGGCCGCAGTCGGGCTCGACGTGACGGTGTTCATCCAGGTGGCACTGGAGAAGCAGGTCGAGCCGATGCTCGACAAGTTCGAGCGCGCGGTACGCGATCGGCCCGAGGTGATGGAGTGCTACCTGATGACCGGTGACTCGGACTACCTGCTGCGCGTGATGGTGCCCGACGTGCGCGCGCTGGAGCGCTTCATCGTCGACGTGCTGTCCCGGCTCCCGGGCGTGGGCAACATCAAGTCGAGCTTCGCGCTGAAGCAGGTCAAGTACGAGACGGCGCTGCCGCTGCCGGGCGCGCAGACTCCGGCTAACGCGCTGCGACCGGCGCCGCGGCGCAGCGCCCGCCGCTGAAGCGCCCGGCCACGCGTCCCTCGCCGGTCTGCAGTTCGCCGTACCGTCCCTGCGCCCTCCGGCGCCCGGCGCTGCGCCGATCTGCGTGTCGGCCGCTCGCGCGAGCGACGAGACCAGTTGCGACGCGGTGCAGCGCTTGCGCGTGGACACCCGATCCCGGATACCCGATCCCGGACACCCGATCCTGGATACCCGATCCTGGATCATCGGCTGCCGCGGGCGCACCCGCGGCAGCCGTACTCAGGGCGCGTGCGCCGCGAGCAGGCCGTCGATCGCCGCCTCCAGACTGGCGGCTGCGCTCGCCAGCCGCTGGTCGATTGCCGCCACCGCGGCCTCGTCGGCGACGAGCCGCTGCTCGAACAGTTGCGCCTGTCGCAGCGACTCCGCCGCGGCCGGCCCACCCTGCAGCGTGCGCGCAGCGATGAAGCGCTCGGGCTCGAGCACCGCATCGATCGTCGACTGCTCCAGCCCCGCCGGTTCGCCGTGATAGAGCACGGCCGCCTCGTCGAGCAGTGCGGCAGTGACGCCCTCGGGCCCCACGCCGCGTTCCTCGCACAGGCGAACCGCGATCGCCACGATCTGATGCGCGCTTCGCCACGGCAGATCGCGCTCGCTCACCAGCGCGCCGGCGAGATCGGTCACCGTGGCCCAGCCGCGCCACGACTGCTCGCGCATGCGCGCCCGGTCGATGCGCAGCGCCGGCAGCAGATCGGCGAACCAGCCCATGTCGCGCACCGCCCCATCGGCAACCCGCCACAGCTGCTCGCACGCGTGGTAGCGCTCGGTCACCGGCATGCCGGTGGGCCCCTTCAGTCCGGTGAAGGCGACCACGTAGGCGCCCAGCGCCTCGGCGGCCCCGCCCTTCACCTCGGCCGGACCGACCACGTTCTTCTTCTGCATCATGATCGACGAGGTGTTGCAGTAACGGTCGGGCACCTCGACGAACCCGTATTCGCTGGTGCTCCACTGGATCAGATCGTCCGCCCACTTCGCGAGCGAGTGATAGAGCACCGACACCACTGCCGGCACTTCGAGACTGTCGTCGTTGGTGAGTTCCAGGATCGCGTCGGCGCAGTTCTCGTGCACCGCGTCATACCGGAGCAGCTCGGCGCTGCGGCGGCGATCGATCGCGAACTCCTAGCCCACCATGATCGCCGCGCCCGCGGCGCTGCGGTTGACCCGTCCGTACGCGCTGTGCAGGCGCTCGACGTCGCGCTCGAGCGTGGCCGCCCACGACAGCCACAGATGGGCGAGCGTCATCGGCTGCGCCTGCTGGCCGAAGCTGTAGCCGGGCAGGATCGTCCCGGTGTGCTCGCGCGCGAGCCCGATCAGCGTGCGGCGCAGCGCATTGGCCGCGCGCATCAGCGCGAGCAGCTTGTCGCGCTGGGTGATGTTCATGCTGACCGAGCTCAGATCGCCCGAGCTGCGCGCGAGGTGGATGCGACCGCCGACCTCCTCGCCCAGCACCCGGATCAGGTACTGCTCGCCCGAGTGCAGCCCACCGCCCACGCGCGAACGCACGGCGACCACGCCCTCGCGCTCCATCGCGCGCAGCGCCTGCAGCATCGCCGCCGCGTGCGCCGGGCGCAGCAGTGCGCACTCGGCGAGCATCACCAGATGCGCCTTGTCGAAGGCGTGGATCGCCGGCAGCAGCACCGGAATGCGCGAGCCGTAGAGCTGCGCGATCTGCGGCGAAAGTTCCTCGGTGAGCCGGATGCCGGCATTGCGAAACCCGCGGTACTGCGACGACTCCTGCTTGAGCATCACCCCTCCGTGCTGTTTGCGCGCGCCCGAGCGCGCCTCATCGACCGCAGCGCCGGCACGCACGCGCTGCGTGCCGCGTGCCGCTGCCGGGCTGTCGCCCGTCCTTCGCTGCGCGCACGCCCGGCCTCCCCCTGGCGTACCTG
>CANGUQ010000319.1 GCA_947456915.1 Betaproteobacteria bacterium | reverse complement strand
CGCGGCGTATCTCGCGCCTTCCCTCGCGCACCTCGCGGCGCTCGCCGCGCGCACCAGCCGTGTCGCCCTCGCGTCGCGCCTCGCGCGCGTCGCGCCGGTCGCCCCGGGCATCGTGGCGATCCTCGCGCACTTCGCGTCGTTCCTGGCGCTGTTCCGGGCTCGCGGGCGATGCACCGGGGGGCGCAGGAGTGGTCGAGATCGCCTGCGCGAATGCAGCCGAGGCCGAGAACGCGGCAGCGATGATCACGATCGTTGTCTTTACCGTATGCATGGTGGGTCTCCCGGATGTGGTGGACGGTGCGGGACGTTCCCGCGTGCTGCAGGAACGATAACGGCCATGCCGGCTGCAGGAACAGGTCGAACTGCAAGCGTCTGTTGGCGATGTGTAACCGCGTGCAACGCGAGGCGCGCCGAGCGCGGCGATGCGTGCGCGGGTTCGGACGTACCATTGCGACCTTGCAGACCGGCTCGAGGGACAACCAACGATGAAGCTGCTGACATTTCGTCCGTCGCGCGCGCGCAACCCGCACTTCGGCGTCCTGCTCTCCGATGGTCGGGTGCTCGACCTGACCGCAGTTGGCGGGCGTGCGATGCCCGACAGCCTGATCGACTGCATCCGGGCCGGCGAGGCGGGGCTGGCCGCAGTGCGCGCCGCACTCGATGCGGCCGAAGACGAACTGCGTGCCGGGCGTACTCCGGCATCGACGGTGGTGCTGAGTCACGTCGAACTGCTCGCGCCGCTGCGCCCGGGAAAGATCATGGCGGTGGGCCGCAACTACTCCGACCACGCGCGGGAGATCGCCGGCGCGGCCTACACGCGTCCGAACGGCTTCATCAAGAACGCGAGCTGCGTGATCGGTCCGAACGAGCCGATCCGCAAGCCGCGCTGGACGAAGCAGCTCGACTACGAGAACGAACTGGCGATCGTGATCGGTGTCGACTGTGTCAATGTCGACCCGCAGCGATGGGCCGACGTCGTGTTCGGTTACACGATCTGCAACGACGTCTCGGCGCGCGACGTGCAGGCGGCCGAGCGCAAGGAAGGCAACATCATGATCGGCAAGAACTTCCCGACCGCGGCGCCGCTCGGGCCGTGGGTGGTGACCCGCGACGAGATCGCCGATCCGCACAACCTGCGCGTGCGCACGCGGGTGAACGGCGAGCCGCGGCAGGACAGCAACACGTCGCACCAGATCCACCGCATCGCCTCGCAGATCGCGTGGTACTCGCAGGGCGGGTTCGAGGCCGGGGACGTCGTGTCCACCGGCAGCCCGGGCGGCACCGGCGTGGGCTATGCGGGGCCGGGCACCTGGTTCCTGCAGCACGGGCAGGAAATCGAGTGCGAGATCGAGGGCATCGGCGTGCTGAAGAATCCGGTGCGCAACGCGCGCAGCTGAGCCAGCGCCAGCCCGACTGCCGCGCCGGCTCGCCGTGCCTCGCGCCCGGCTTCGCCGCGCGCGGCAACAGGATCGTCATCTGAACGGAATACGCTCCCGCTCATGTTGCCGTCACGTCCTTCGCCGTCGCCTCGCCGGCCTTCGCGCGTGCTGGCGGCGGTACTGGCGCTGAGTCTTGCCGCGCCAGCGCTGCCGCTGCGGGCTGCGCGTCCTTACTTCACCGATGACGCCCGCATCACCCCCGGCGGCGGTTGCCAGATCGAGTCGTGGGTGCACAACCACACCCGCGCTGGCGGTGCGACCGAGTACTGGGCGCTGCCCGCCTGCAATCCGACGGGCAATCTGGAGATCACCGCCGGCGTGAACCGGCTCACGTCCTCCGTCGCCGACCCGGCCACCGGCAACCTGCTGATTCAGGGCAAGACGCTGCTGCGTACGCTCGACACCGGGGTGGGGACCGGATTCGCGCTGGGCGCGACCGCGCGCATGAGCGGGGGCTCCACGGCGTCTTCGCCGCAGTCGATGGCTTCCTTCTACGGCTACAACGTCACCAGCATCGCCTTTGCCGACGAGGCGTTCGTGCTGCTGCTGCTCGCCGGCGCGAAGCGCGACCGCGAGGCGCGCCGCACCGAGGCGCTGTGGGGCGTGGGCAGCGAAACCCGACTGCTGCGACGCGGGGAGCGGGAACTCATCCTGGCGGCCGAGGTCTACGGCAGCGAGCGCGGCAGCCCGTCGTGGCAGATGGGCTTTCGCTTCTGGGTGGTGAAGGAGAAGGTGCAGATCGACGCGGTGACGGGCAGCCAGATCGGCAACGCCGGGGCCGACGGCCGCTGGTGGTCGATCGGCGTGCGGGTGATCGGCGACGGTTTCCTGCGCTAGACGAACACCGGCAGGTCGGTGTGCCGACCGGCTGCGCGGGACAGCGCTACCAGCCCTTGCCCGGCTTGTAGCCGACGGTACCTTCGTACTTCGCCATCTCTTCGGCCGGCATGAACTGCTCCTCGATCCGCTTCACGCGATCGAAGCGTGCGAGATCGTGCACGTCGCCCAGCGGGTGACGGCGCATCGCCTCCATCACCGTGATCTCGGCCTGCGGACCCTCGTCGCGCAGCGCGATGCAGGCGTCGTACATCGCCATGTAGGCCGCGCGCGTGAGCGTGTTGGCGGTGATCGCGATGGCGAAACCGAGCGCGTTCATCTGCGCCAGCGAGTAGCGCGGCGACACGCCGGTCATGTTGTAGAACAGCGGCCCCTTCACCTCGCGACAGACGCGCTCTACCTCGGCCTCGCTGGTCGGGCCCTCGACGAAGGCGAGATCGGCACCGGCGTCGAGCAGCGCGTTGGCGCGCCAGATCGCTTCGTCGAGGGAGCCGCCGACGGCACCGCGCGCATCGGTGCGCGCGATCAGGACGAAATCCCGGTCGTTGGCGTCGCGCACCGCGGCCGCGGCGCGCATCTTGCCGACGGCTTCCGCGCGCGGTACCACCATCCGGCCGGCGACGTGGCCGCAGCGCTTGGGCATCACCTGGTCCTCGAGGTGCACCCCGGCCGCGCCGGTCTGGATGTACTCGCGGATGGTGCGCGTGACGTTCACCGCGTTCCCGTAGCCGTTGTCGGCATCGGCGATCACCGGGATGCTCACCGCGTTGGCGATCCAGCGCGCATTCTGCTGCATCTCGGTCGCGGTGGCGTAGCCGGCGTCGGGCAGTCCGAGCATGCCGAGCGAGGTGCCGTAGCCGGTCATGTACACCGCCGGGAAGCCGGCGCGCTCGACCACCATCGCGCTCATCGCGTTGAAGCAGCCGGGCACGAACACGGTCTGCTTCGCGGCCAGCAGGCGCCGCAGCGCGGTGCTGCCGCGCTCGGCGGGGGTGAGTCCGGGATGGTTGTCTGCGGGCGTGCTCATCGCTGTTCTCCTGGTGGACGGCGGCGCCGCGGCTTCAGTTCGGCGCGGCGAGGCCGAAAGTGTAGGGCTGCGGGCGGTTTCGCGCTCGCGGCCCGCGGCGGCAGGCAACGCCTCCGCGCTGCCTGACGGAGCCGGCTCATGTGGAAGGCGCTGCGCATCGCTGTTCTGCTGTTCATCCTGGCCACGGTGGCGCAGGGGGCGTGGCTCGCCAGGCGCGACGCCACGGACTGGAAGAACCCGCTGATCGTCGTCGTCTACCCGATCAATGCCGATGGCAGCGACGCGGCCGAACGCTACATCGGCGCGCTCTCGGTCGAGCGGTTCCAGCCGATCGCCGAGTTCATGCGCGAGCAGGCGCTGTACTACCGGGTGCCTGTATCGCAGCCCGTGGAACTGCGACTCTCCGCACGGGTGAACGTGCTGCCGCCGCCGACGCCGGCTGCCGGAAACACGCCGGCGATCGTGTTGTGGAGCCTGCGGCTGCGCTTCTGGGCGTGGTGGAACGACACCTACACCGGCGCGCGCGCCAACGTGCGCCTGTTCCTGCTCTACCACGACGACCGGAGCAGTCCGCGCCTCGCCCATTCGACCGGACTGCAGCAGGGGCTGATCGGCGTGGTCAACGTCTTCGCCAATGCGCAGATGAGCGCGGAGAACAACGTCGTCATCACGCACGAGATGCTGCACACGCTGGGCGCCACCGACAAGTACGATCTGCGCAACACGCTGCCGTCGTTTCCCGACGGCTATGCCGAGCCGTCGCTGTCGCCGCCGCTGCCGCAGCGCTTCGCCGAGATCATGGCCGGGCGCATTCCGATCACCGCGGTGCGCGCGGTGCAGGCGGAAGGACTGCATCAGGTGGTGATCGGCCCGAAGACGGCAGCTGAGATCAACTGGGTCCGGCCGTAGCGGCTGTCGCTGCAGCGGGCGCGCCTGCGCCGGTCGCCGGAATGCAGGACAATCGGCGCCGACTACCGCCTCATCCGAAGAGCCATGGCCAAGCAGATCGATTACGTCTCCGACACCACCCGCTTCGTGCGCGAACTGCTCGCGCAGCGGCCGCATCTGCTCGAGGAGCAGCGCAAGGCGCGCGCGCGCTGGTGGGACAAGCAGCTCGACCCCGCAGAGCAGCAGAAGCTCGCCGAAGCGAAGATCAGGCAGCAGCCGTACGTGTATCAGACCAAGGGCTGACTCAGCCAGCGGTGCGCGGCGGCACGCGCAGCCAGAACGTGACCGGCCCGTCGTTGAGCAGGCTGACCTTCATGTCCGCGCCGAACACGCCCGCCGCCACGTGCGGGTGCGCCGCGCGCGCACGCTCCAGCATTTGCTCGAACAGCGCCTGACCTTCCTGTGGTGGCGCGGCCGGCGTGAAGCTCGGGCGGGTGCCGGATCGTGTGTCGGCAGCGAGCGTGAACTGCGGTACCAGCAGCAGGCCGCCCGCGACGTCGCGCAGGCTGCGGTTCATCCTGCCCGCGTCGTCCGGGAACACCCGATAGCCCAGCAGACGCGCGAGCAGGCGGTCGCCCTCGACCCCGGTGTCGCCGCGCTCGACACCGACCAGCACCAGCAGTCCGCGCTCGATGGCGCCCGCCTGACGGCCGTCGATCACGACCGAGGCATGCGCGACACGCTGCAGCAGTGCGATCACGGCGCTGCGGCCCGCCGGCTGTCGCCGGCCGGCGTCAGCCGGACGCCGCCGCGAAGAGCGCCGGTTCGGCTCGTCGCGCGGCGCGGGCAACGCGCTTCGGCAACGCT
>CANGUQ010000318.1 GCA_947456915.1 Betaproteobacteria bacterium | reverse complement strand
TCAGCGGCCGACGATGTAGCGCGCCGCGCGCAGCAGGCGCGAGGGCGCCGGCTCGGGTACCCGGCCGAAGCGCACCAGCATGATCGGGTAGTTGCGATCGAGCAGATAGGCCACTTCGAGCCTGGCATCGGGCAGCGCCATCGGCTGGCTGAGGTAGCTCGCCCACACGCCGGCGGCACGCGCCCACAGCACCGTGCGCTGCAGCGCCTGACCGGAACGCAGCCAGTCGAGCGGCGTATCGTTGTCGGCGCCGAGCACACCGATCAGCGGTGTCTCCTCGATCAGGTCGCGCGGTTCATGTCCGGAGAGCATCGGGTCGAGGAAGATGCCGAACGGCTCGGCGAATTCACCGTGCGGCCCGAGCTGCAGCGCGCCGGGCGCCATCGCAGGCATCAGCGGCGCGCCGCGGCGCCGCCACTTCGCCAGTTCGGCGCGGAATCTGCGCTCCGAGAACTGCTTGCGGTCGGCCTGGGCGACGATGCTCGACAGCTGCGCCTTCGCCTCGACGTCTTCGAGGATACCCAGCCAGGCGCCCTCGCGACGGGCCTGCTCCTGCATCGCGTCGATCAGCTTCTGCGAGATCGGCGCCGGATCGAACGCACCGAGATACGTGCGCCGCCGCTTGATCGCCTGGAACAGCGCCCGCTCGGGGGCTGCGCAGGACTCCGCACCGTCGATCTGCACGCGCGCGAGCGGGACTTCGCTGTTCGACAGCGGGTCGCCCTCACGCAGCCACGGCAGCAGCGTGACCTTCGTCCGCAGCCCGAAGTAACGCAGCGCGCAGCGCAGGTTGAACAGCGCCGCGCCGCAGGCGAGTACCAGCGAGCGGCCTTCCGCATCGCCCACCGGCAGCCGACGCGAGCGGTCGGCGAACAGTTCCAGCGCATCGCCGGTCAGCCGGAAGAACCACGGCTGCGTGTTGTAGCAGGACGGCGCCAGCACCGCGTAATTCAGGCAGAACTGCAGCCGCTCGGCCGTGGAGCTGGCGGCAGGGAAATCGCGCTCGTCCACCGACCACGCGTCGGCGTCGAAGCGAAACGGAATGGGAATCGTGTCCATGACCCTTAAAGATAACACCTCGGGAATCGCCCGAACGTCAGGAAGATCACACCGCCTCCCCAAGTCGAATCTGGAAGATCACGTTGCCGCAGCGGACACAATTACCGCATACTGGCCAACAACGACGCGTCCGGAGAAAACTTGAGGGCGATTCCTTACGGCGCGTCGTTTCATTCCATGCTGCCGGGGCGTGTCGGAGCGCCCCGGACACTGCGGGCCGGCCTCGCTGCCTGGCGCACGAGCGCTGCCGCCTGCTGCGGCAGAGGCGACCGCCGGCAAGCCAGGCCGCACCGCAGTCCCGCGCATCCAGCCCCCGGAGAGTCTGCCATGCGGATGACACAGCCGCGCCCCACGATACCGATCGCGCCCGCCTCGAACGCACTGGTGCGAGCCGCGTGCAAGGCCTGCAGCCTGCAGGAGCTGTGTCTCCCGGTCGGTCTGTCCGACGACGAGATCGACCAGCTCGACCGGATCATCTCCGCCCGCCAGTCCGCGCGGCGCGGCACCTACCTCTACCGGATCGGCGACCCCTTCCGCAACCTCTATGCGGTGCGCAGCGGCGCGTTCAAGACCGTCGACATCTCCGAGGACGGTTCGGAAAAGATCACCGGCTTCTACCTGTCGGGCGAAATCCTCGGCCTCGATGCAATCAGCACCGAGCGCCAGAACTTCGGTGCCATCGCCCTCGAGGACAGCGAAGTGTGCGTGGTACCGTTTCCGCGCCTGGAGGAACTGCTGCGCGAGATACCCGCCCTGCAGCATCACTTCCACAAGATCATGAGCCGCGACATCGTGCGCGACCAGGGCCTGATGCTGCTGCTCGCCGGCATGAAGGCCGACGCACGGCTGAGCGCCTTCCTGATCGGGCTCGCGCAGCGCTACGCCAGTCGTGGCTACTCCGCCACGCGCTTCCGGCTGCGCATGACGCGCGAGGAGATCGGCAGTTATCTCGGGCTCACGCTCGAGACGGTGAGCCGCCTGTTCTCGCGCTTTGCCGAGGAAGGTCTGATCAGGGTCGACCGGCGCGAACTCGAGATCGTCGACCAGAAGGGTCTGCGCGCGATCGTCGATCAGCGCGATTGATTTGCGCCGGCCGCGCACGCGCGGTAGGCTGATCACCATCAGTTCGGTTGCTGCTGCTGTTGCACGAGCGGCGGACCCCGGGCCGAAGCCGCAGCGTGCCTCGTCAGCCACGGGAAGCGCTGCCACGGAAACGACGAAGCTGCTGGAGGGAGCGATGGCAAAGCGAGCAACGGGCGCGCGCGCCGCCACGGCGCGTAGCAGCCGCAACGGCGCGGGCCGGTCGCAGTCGGCCGCAGTCACTGTCGCGCGCCAGTCCTCGATCGTCGAGACACCCGAGGGCTTCTTCTGGCGCGATGCGGAGAACGACCGGCTGGTGGGCCCGTTCCGCACGATGCGCGCGGCCATCGCCGACCGCGACTCGCCCGGAACCGACGACGACCCGATCGACCCGATCGACGGCGCTGCGGTGCTCGCCGCCGAAGCCGAGATCGGCATCGACGACTTCATCGATCCGGACACCGGCGAACCCACCCACGGCTTCGAACCGCACGTTCGCGACGATCACTGAGCCCGGAGCGGCTGCGCCGCTCCGGGTGCGCCGGCTCAGCGCAGCACGAGTACCGGGATCGTGCTGTGAGTCAGCACCTTCGTCGTCTCGCTGCCCAGCAGCAGGCCGGACAGCCCCCTGCGCCCGTGCGACGCCATCACGATCAGGTCGCACTTGTCCTTCTTCGCGGCGGCGATGATCGCGGCATACGGGTTGTCGTCGATCACGTAGCGCGTGCGACAGGGCACGCCGGCCTTCTCGCAGGCCCTGGCGAGTGGTGACAGGATGCGCTCGGCGCGCTTCTTCGCGGACGCCTTGTGCTGCTCCGGGGACATGAAATCCGGCGGCACGAAGTCCTCGTAAACGACCGGGTGATAGCCGGGTGCCGCGAACAGGCCGATCACCTCGGCCCGGGCATCGGCGGCGAACGCCACCGCCTGGCGTATCGCCTTGGTCGAGAGTTCGGAGCCGTCGATCGGCAGAAGCACGCGCTTGTACATGGTTCACTCCTCGCTTGCGCTCGATTGCCCGCGATGCGGGCGACGTTCGGGACACGGACCGCGCGCGGTCACGGCCCGCCTCGGGTACTGCCTGCTGCGCGCAGCACCGGGAACGACACCTGAGCCCCCTGCGGCTGCGCTCATACCGTGCGCGAGTAGCGCTGAGCGGTCGGACGATCGCGCAGGTGGCGATCGAACACCATGCACAGGTTGCGCACCAGGAACCGCCCGCGCGACGTGACCGTCAGCCACTCCGGCCTGTCGGCGGGTTCGACCGTGATCAGCCCGCTCTGCTCGAAGGCGCGCAACTCGTCCAGTTCGCGCGCGAAGTAGCTGCGGAAATCGATCAGGAAAGTCTGCTCGATCGACGGGATGTACAGCAGGAAGTGACACATCAGCCCCTGAATCACCGCCCGGCGCAGCAGATCGTCCGCATCGAGCTCGATGCCGCGCACCACCGGCAGCTCGCCGCGCTCGATCGCTTCGTAGTACGCGTCGACCCCGTGTGCATTCTGGCTGTACGAAGCACCGACGTTGCTGATCGCGGAGACCCCGACACCGATCGTATCATTGTCGGCGTGGGGCGAATAACCCATGAAGTTGCGCCGCAGCCGACCCTGATCCTGCGCGAGTGCGAGGTCGTCGCCGGGCAGCGCGAAGTGGTCCATGCCGATGTACCGATAGCCGGCCCGGCCGAACCGGCGCACTGCCCGCTGCAGGATGTCGAGCCGCTGCGAAGCGCTCGGCAGGTCGGCCTCGCTGATGCGCCGCTGCGGCTTGAACAGATGCGGGAGGTGCGCGTAGTTGTAGAGCGCGATGCGATCGGGAGCGAGGTCGATCACCCTGGACAGCGTCGCATCGAAACCGAACACCGACTGAGAAGGCAGACCGTAGATCAGGTCGATGTTCACCGATTTGAACGCGTGCTCGCGCGCGGCCCGCACCACGGCGGCGGTCTGCTCCAGGCTCTGCACCCGGTTGACCTTGCGCTGCACCTCGGGATCGAAATCCTGCACACCGAGCGACAGCCGGTTGAAGCCCATGTCGCGCAGCGCAGCCACCGTCTCGGCGTCGATGAAGCGCGGGTCGACCTCGATCGCGAAATCGCCGGTGCGATCATCGCCGAGGCTGAAATTGCGGCGCACGGCGTTCATCAGTCCGCGCATCTGCGCCACGTCGAGAAAGGTCGGGCTGCCGCCGCCCCAGTGCAGCTGATCGATGCGCCGTGCGCCCGCCTCGTGCAGCTGCGCCTGCATCGCCAGCTCGCGCTCGACGTGGGCGAGATAGGGCAGCGCACGGCTGCGATCGCCGGTGACCACCTTGTTGCACGCGCAGTAGAAGCACACCGTGCGGCAGAACGGGATGTGGATGTACAGGGACATGCCGCGATGCTGGCCGGCCATGTACCGGCGCCGCGCGTGCGCCTCGTACTCGCGCGCGGTGAACGCCTCGGTGAAGCGGTCGGCGGTCGGATAGGAGGTGTATCGCGGGCCTGGCCGGTCGAGCCGGCTGACCAGTTCAGGATCGAATCCGAGATCGCTCATCGGGTCTTCCTCGCTGCACACACGCCGCGCCGGCTGCCGGGCAGCCTCGGGTCGCTCGCACGCTGCCCCGGCGTGTGGGTCATCGCACGGCACTCAGTGTCCGGCGCGAGCAGCGGAGCGTTCTTGATCCACGTCAACTGCATCGGACACTGCGTACGTCGGACGCGCGCCGCCGGCAGGCACGGCACGCAGCGTCGGCTGCGCCGCAGCCGCCTCGATCGGCACCGATGCGCCGGCGTGCGCGTGATGGGCGTGGGCATGCGCGCCGTCGAGGCGTGCGTGCACGAACGCACCGATGCCGTAGACGCCGAAGGCGCACACCGCAAGCCCCGCTGCGAGCCGCGCGGCCGGCGCGCGCACGGTGCGGCGATAGCGCGACAGCCACACGCCGGCGGCAAGCAGGCCG
>CANGUQ010000317.1 GCA_947456915.1 Betaproteobacteria bacterium | reverse complement strand
GGGCCCCCTCTTGCGCGGACCGAAAAAAGGGGCCTGGCCCCTTTTTCAGACTCCTTTTTTACCTCTTGCAGTCATCGCCGACCCGAAAAAAGGGGCCTGGCCCCTTTTTCAGTCGGCGGGGACGCAGCGCTCGGCGGCCCACGTGCGCAGGGCCGCGACCTTCTCCGCCATCACTACCGACAGCGGCCGGGTCCTGGCGATCTCGGCAGCGAGATGAGCGGTGGCGAGCGGCACCTTCAGCGCGTGCGCTTCGTACATCGCGGCGAGCAGCGTCTGCTCGAGCTCGGCGCCGGAGAAGCCGTCGGCGGCCTGCGCCAGTGCAGCCACATCGAAGGCGGCGGGGTCGAGCTTGCGGCGCCTGAGATGGATCTGGAGGATGTCCGCGCGCGTGCCCGCGTCTGGCAGATCGACGAAGAAGATCTCGTCGAACCGCCCCTTGCGCAGCAGTTCCGGCGGCAGGCGCGCGATATCGTTCGCAGTCGCCACCAGGAACACCGCGTCCTTGCGCTCGCTCATCCACGTGAGCAAGGTGCCCAGAATGCGCTTGGACACGCCGCCATCGCCGCCGGACTCGTCCGAGGCGAGTCCCTTCTCGATCTCGTCGATCCACAGCACGCACGGCGCCATCCGCGCCGCACCCTTGAGCGCCTCGCGCAGGTTGCGTTCGGTCTCGCCGGTGAACTTGTTGTACAGCGAGGCGAAATCCAGCCGCAGCAGCGGCAGCCGCCACGACCCGGCGACCGCCTTGGCGGCCATGCTCTTGCCGCTGCCCTGCACGCCGAGCAGCAGGATGCCCCGTGGCGGCGGGAGCTTCTCGCTGCCGGCCTCGCCGGCGAATACCGCGCGTCGCAGGCTCAGCCAGCGCTTGAGCGTCGCCAGCCCGCCGACCTCCGCAAAGCTGCCGGTGTTCAGCTCGACATCGAGAACGCCGGCTGCCGACACGCTGCCCTGCTTGAAGCGCACGAGGCGATCGACATCGGCCATCGTGAGCGCGCCGTCTTCGGACAGCGCCTGGCGCACGAACCGGCGCACTTCGTCGACGGGCATGTTCGTCAGATGCTGGGTGATCAGCGCGATCGCCGCCGGATCGCCCTTCGGCTTCGCCCGGTTGCGCGACTCCCACAGCTGCGCCTCCTCGCGCACGATCGCGCGCACGCGCGTCGCATCGGGCAGCGCGAACTCGAAGCGCACCGCCAGATGATGCAGGTCCGGCGGCAGTTCGATGCGCGGGCTCAGGAACACCAGCGTGCGCGCGCAGCGCGCGTACTCCTGCGCGATCTCCCGGATCAGCCGGATATTGCCCGGATCCTCCAGATACGGGTGTGCGTCGCACAGCACGTAGACGCCATTCTGCGGCGTGCGGTCGATGTGACGAAGTGCGTCGACCAGATTCTGCGTCCCGGTGATGCGATCGGTGCGGTGGGCGCGCTGCAGCCCTTCCACCACCGACCACGTGAACAGTGCCTGCCCGAGCAGGTTGGCGCTCTTCTCCACCACGCCGAGCAGTCGTGCCTCCTCGGTGGTCTCGATGGTGATCAGCGGAACACGCGATTCCAGCAGTACGGACAGTTCCTTCGACTCATCCATTGCGCGCCCCTCGTGCGCGTCCGCGGCGCCGGGCGCAGCGCACCACCACGCCCTCCGCGCCCTCCGCCGCCCTCGCCATCGTCGCCGAGCGCATTGCCATCAACCGCCGACCCTCCCCTGCCGATGCGCAGGCCCGAGCGACATCGCCGTGAATGCCGCCACGCCCTCCGCCGCCCTCGCCATCGTCGCCGAGCGCATTTCCATCAACCGCCGACCCTCCCGCGCCGCTGCGCAGGCCCGAGCGGCATCGCCGTGAATGCCGCCACGCCCTCCGCCGCCCTCGCCATCGTCGCCGAGCGCATTTCCATCAACCGCCGACCCTCCCCTGCCGATGCGCAGGCCTGAGCGACATCGCCGTGAATGCCGCCACGCCCTCCGCCGCCCTCGCCATCGTCGCCGAGCGCATTGCCATCAACCGCCGACCCTCCCGCGCCGCTGCGCAGGCCCGAGCGGCATCGCCGTGAATGCCGGCGCAGCCACCGCGCCGCCCGCAGCTCTGGTCATCGTCGTTCACCCGTTCAGCGCCGCTCGCTCGCGCAGACGCGCGAGCAGCCGGTCGTGGATGCCCCCGAAGCCGCCGTTGCTCATGATCAGCACGTGATCGCCAGACCGGCTCCCGCGCGCTATCGCATCGATCAGTTCCGGCAGTTCGTCGCCGGTGGTGAGCCTGTCGCCCAGCGCACCGAGCACGGCACCGGTATCCCAGCCCAGATTCGCGCTGTAGCAGTAGACGTGATCGGCTGCCGCGAGCGCCGCCGGCAGCGCGTCCTTGAGCAGCCCCATGCGCATCGTGTTCGAGCGCGGCTCGAGCACCGCAATCAGCCGTGCCGCGCCGATGCGCGCGCGCAGCGCACCGATCGTCGCCTCGATCGCCGTCGGGTGATGGGCGAAGTCGTCGTACACGGTGACACCGTCGACCACCCCACGGATCTCCAGCCGGCGCTTGACGCCCTGGAACCTCGCCAGCGCCGCCAGACTCGCCCCGGGCGACACGCCCGCGTGGCGCGCCGCGGCGATCGCCGCCAGCGCGTTGTGCACGTTGTGCTCACCGGCCAGCCCCCACGCGAGCTGCCCGCAGCGCTCGCCGTTGAACGCGATCTCGACCGAGCCGTCGGCGGCCGGCGCCGACGCCTGCCACCCCTGCGCGGCGTTGAAGGCCTCGACCGGCGTCCAGCAGCCGCGGCCCAGTACGCGCTCGAGCGCCGGCGAGCGGGCGTTCCAGACGATGCGGCCTGCTCCGGGCACGATGCGCACGAGATGGTGGAACTGCTGTTCGATCGCGGCGAGATCGGGAAAGATGTCGCCGTGGTCGAACTCGAGGTTGTTCAGCACGACGGTCCGCGGCCGGTAGTGGACGAACTTCGAACGCTTGTCGAAGAACGCAGTGTCGTACTCATCGGCTTCGATCACGAAAAACTGAGAGTTGGCAAGCCGTGCCGAGACCGGAAAGTCCTGCGCCACCCCGCCGATCAGGAAGCCCGGATTGAGCCCCGCCTGCTCCAGCACGAACGCGAGCATCGCGGTGGTCGTGGTCTTGCCGTGGGTGCCGGCGATCGCCTGCACCCACTTTCCGCGCAGCACCTGCTCGGCCAGCCACTGCGGGCCGGACACGTACGGCAGGCCGCGGTTGAGGATCTCCTCCATCAGCGGATTGCCGCGGCTCACCACGTTGCCGATCACGAACACGTCGGGCTTGAGCCGCACCTGGGAGGGGTCGAAACCCTCGATGAGTTCGATGCCCTGAGCCGCGAGCTGGGTGCTCATCGGCGGGTAGACGTTGGCGTCGCAACCGGTGACGCGGTGACCGGCCTGGCGGGCGAGCACGGCGACCCCGCCCATGAAGGTTCCGCAGATGCCCAGAACGTGGATGTACATGGGGTGCGCAGTGTAGTCGAAGCGGCGACGGTGCGGACCGTCGGCTGCGCGCCCCTCGCGCCAGCCCCGATCCGATCCTCATCGCGCCGTCAAGCGAACGCCGCCAGCGGCGCGCCGCGACAAGCATATCGGAGCGCCGAATCGCGGGGCGCCGCTGGCGCAGGTCCGCTCGAACGCGGGGTTCGGCTGCCGTTGCACGTCGGGCAAGAGTGCTTCTGGACGTACTTGCGCAGAACGTGATCCATCCGCGTCTGCCAGCCATCGCCCGCGGAGCGGAAGCGGTCGATGACCTCGCGGCTGGACCGGACCGGCTCGAGTTACGCGGGACTGGCAGGCTTCGGGCATCCGGGCATCCAGTCATCCAGTCATCCAGTCATCCAGTCATCCAGGCGTCCAGGCATCCAGGCACCCAGGCATCCAGGTATCCAGGCATCCGGGCATCCGGGCATCCAGGCGTCCAGGCATCCAGGCACCCGGGCACCCGGATGCCTGTGCACCCGTGCACCCGTACACTCATGCGCCCGGGCGAAGCGCCGCCGGCCGTTAAAGGTTGACGCCCGCAAGTCGTAACTACGTCATGTTCGCTCGCGGGACTATTCCCGCCGCTCCCCATCGCCCGATGACCACCGCCACCGAACTCGCCCGCGCCGCCCTGCACCGGCTCGCTGCCCTCGGTCTGCCACCCACCCCGGAGAATTTCCAGCGCTTCTATGCCGAAGCGGGGAGCGGTCGGGAAGCGGTGCCGGTCCCGGTGCCGGTGGCGCCGCCGCCACACACCACCAGCGCGAGCGAGGCACGCGAGCTGATGGCTGCAGTACGACGCTTCGCCGAGCAACTGGCGGAGGCGACCGGATCGCTCGCGCTCGACATCGATCAGCACAACGAGCAGCTGAGGCAGTCGGTGAGCTCGCTCGCCGATGCGATCACCGAGCCGCAACTGGGCACGCTGCTCAGCGGCGTGCTGGAAATCACCTCGACGATGCAGTCGACGGTGCAGGCCTCTCACGTGGAACTGCTACGCACGCGCGAAGAGATCGAGCAGCTGAAGGTCGAGCTGCAGCAGAGCCGCGAGTGGATGCTGCAGGATCCGCTCACCGGCATGCAGAACCGCCGCGGCATGGACGACATGCTGGGGCGCGAAGTCGCCCGCGCCCGCCGCAGCGGCGCCGCACTCTCGGTGGCGATGCTCGATCTGGACAAGTTCAAGACGGTCAACGACACCTACGGCCATCACGCCGGCGATCGCGTTCTGGTACACATGGCCGACATCACCCGATCGGTGCTGCGCGAGAGCGACGTCGTCGTGCGCTACGGCGGCGAGGAATTCCTGCTGATCCTGCCCGACACCGACATCAACGGCGCGCGCTTCATGCTCGACCGGCTGCAACTCGTCGTACAGAAGACGCCGCTGATCCACGAAGGCCGGCGGATCGCGGTAGCCTTCTCCGCCGGACTCGCGCAACTGCGCCTCGACGACAACAGCGCATCACTGGTGATCCGGGCTGATCGCGCGATGCTGCAGGCGAAGGCCGAGGGCCGCAACCGCGTGCTGGTCGCCGAGAACTAGCGTCTGACCACGCGCGCCGCGGCCCGCCACGTCCCCTTGCGACCTTCCGTGGCC
>CANGUQ010000316.1 GCA_947456915.1 Betaproteobacteria bacterium | reverse complement strand
TCGGGCTGGGCATCTTCGCGCTGCTGCCGCTTGCCGCCGCCGGCAGCAGCGAGAACGTCGACCGCCTGCTCGCGCTCGGTGCACAGTCCGGACTGCTGTCGGTTGCTTTCGGCACGATCACGCTGCTCGCGTTCAGCCTGCTGCCGCGGCGCGGTCCGCTGCTGGTGATCGCACCCGGCAGCATTCTCGCGTTTCTCGTCGGCGCGGCAACCGCGCAGGCGATCGGCGAGCTCGCCGCCAGCCCGGCACTCGCGCTCGCCTGTCTCGCACTGCTCACCGCCGCTGCCGGCGCACTGCAGGTCCTGTTCGGCTGGCTGCGACTGGGCAACGTCGCGAAATACGTTCCCCACCCGGTGACTGCGGGCTTCCAGAACGCGGCTGCGCTGCTGCTCGCCCTCGGTCAGGTGACGATGATCACCGGCACCGCGCTGGGCGAGTGGCTGGCGCACCCGGCGCAGGCGCTCGCGGCCGCGCCGCCACTGGCACTGCTGGTGGGGCTGGTGAGCCTGCTCGCGTGCATGGCCTGTTCGCGCGTGGTCCCCGCGCTGCCGACGATCCCCATCGGCATGCTGGCCGGTACGCTCGCGCACCACCTGCTCGCGCTCGGCGGCGCCGCGCACGCGCTGGGACCGACCGTGCTTTCGACCGGCGCCGGCCACACGCAGGCCGGCGAAGCCCCGCTGCAGGGCGCGCTGTCCATCGCCAGCGTGCTGCAGGCCAGTCCGCAACTGTGGCAGGCGCTGCCGGCGCTGGCCCTCGCGGCGCTCCCGGTCGCCATCATCGCCTCGCTCGACACGCTGCTCAGCGCCAAGGCGATCGAGAACGCCGGCCGCCGGCGGATGAACAGCAACGGTCTGCTGCTCAGCGTGGGCAGCGCGAACCTGTTCGGCGGCATCGCCGGAGCGGTACCGTCGACGATCAACCTCGCCTCCAACTTCGCCGCGCTGCGCGCCGGCGGCCTGAACGCGGTCGGTCTCGCCGTGAGCGCGGCGATCGCGCTGGCCACGCTGGCGGCGAGCGGCGTGCTGCTGTCGCTGCTGCCGCGCGCAGCTGTCGCCGGTGCGCTGCTCTGGATGTCGTGGTACGTGCTGGACCGCTGGACGCTCCAGTCCCTGCCGCGTCTTCTTGCGCGCGGCAGTGCCGGGCGCGGGCGGCTCGGGCTCGACTTCGTGGTGATCGCGCTGGTGACGATGGCCACGATCGCGTTCGACGTGCTGGTGGCCGTGGGCATCGGACTGCTGATCGCCGTGCTGTTCTTCGTCTTCCGCATGAGCGGCAACATCGTTCGCCGCGGCTACGACGCCTCGCAGATCGGCTCGCGCAAGGCACGGCCGGCGCGTATCACGCGGCTGCTGGGCGAGCACGGCAGCCGCATCCGGATTCTCGAACTCGAGGGCGCGATGTTCTTCGGCACCGCGGAGCAGCTGGTCGCCCTGCTCGAGCGCGCGCGCCGGCTCGGCGTGTCGTGCGTGGTGATCGATCTCGCGCGGGTGACCGAGATCGACTCCACCGCCGGTCGCCTGCTCGCGCACGAGGCAACGCTGCTCGCGCACGCCGGCGTGCAGGTGGCGCTGTGCGGACTGGCCGGCCGGGACAGCGTTCGCCATTCGCTTGCGCGCACCGGCGTGCTCGACGTGATCGAGACCGCCACTCTGGAGTGCGACGTCGATCGTGCGATCGAGTGGGCGGAAGACCAGCTGATCATGGCGCACCTGAGCTCGATCGGCGAGCCGCTCGAGCTGGAATTCGAGCGCATGGACCTGTTTCGCGATCTGGACGCCGACGCTGCTGCGGCGCTGCGTGCGCGGATGCAGCGGCGCGAATACGCTGCAGGCGAGGTCGTGTTCCGCGAAGGTGATCCGGGTGCGGCGCTGTACGTGATCGCGCGCGGCAGCGCGAGCGTGCGACTCGCCATCGATCGCGGCGACGAGCTCGCGCGCGAGCGCCTGGGGTCGCCCGCGCTCGACCGCGGCGCAGGCGAGGACCACGTGCGGATGGTCACCTTCGCTCCCGGAACCGTGTTCGGCGAACTCTCGCTGCTCGATCGCGAGCGGCGCTCGGCGACCGTCAGCGCCGACGAGCCGCTCGTGTGCTACTGCCTGGACGCGGCCGCCCTGGAGCGGCTGCGCCTGGAACACCCCGAGGTTGCGCTCACCGTGCTGCGCAACGTGAGCCGAGCGCTGGTCGAGCGGCTGCGCAACACCACGCGCGCGATCGCGCACCTGAGCGCATGAGCACGCAGGGGCGGCACGGCGCGACGACCGCGAGCGTCTCCGCCGAGGCCGGCGCGGGACTCACCGCGGCACTGGTGTCGATTCCCGTCGGCATCGGCTACGGCGTGTTCGCGTTCTCGCCGCTGGGACCGGACTACTACAGCCACGGCGTGATGGCAGGGCTGTACTGCACGCTGATCATGAGCACGGTGGCGCTCGCAACCGGCTCGCGTGCGCCGCTGCTGTACGGGCCGCGGAACATGGTCGCGTTCATGGTGAACGCGCTCGTGCTGCACATACTGGTCGACAGCCACGCTGCGCTGCTCGCGCGCCTGCCGTCATCGCAGGTGGTGGCGGTCGTGATGCTGCTCGGCCTCATGGCAGGGGCGATGCAGCTGCTGCTCGGAGTGCTGCGCGCTGGCGCGGCGGTCAAGTACGTGCCGCATCCGGTGATCGCCGGCTTTCAGTGTGCCGCCGGGCTGCTGCTGATTCTCGGCCAGGCCGATGCGGTGTTCGGTCTGCGCCAGCAGGTGCGCCTGTCCGAACTGGCCACGCTGCTGCCGTGCATCGACCCGTGGTCGCTGCTCGTCGCGGTGATCACGCTGACCGCCTGTCTCGCCCGCGTGCCTCGCCTGTCGCGCCTGCCGGCGCTGGCGGTGGGTGGAACCGTGGGCACGCTGGCGTTCTACCTGCTGCACTTCCTGATTCCCGCAGCACCGCCCGGACTGCTGCTGGGCGCGATGCCGGGCGGTCTGCCGCTGCCGCACTACGCAGCCGAGCTGCAGCGCGTGCTGGGCGACGCCGAGGTGCGGGCGCTGCTGCCGGCGCTGCTGATCGGGGCCGCCTCGATCGCCTTGATCGGTTCGCTCGACACGCTGCTGGGCGGCAAGGCGCTCGCAGGCGGCGACCGCGCGTCGTTTCGCGGCAACCGCGAGCTTGCGCGCATCGGCGCCGGCAACATGCTGGGCGCACTGTTCGGCGCGGTCCCCGGCGCCATCGCCCTCGCCTCCAGCATCGCCGGCCAGCGCGCGGGCGGCCGCACGCGGCTGTACTGCGTCGTGCATCTCGCGCTGATCGCCGGCGCGGTGCTGCTGCTGCCGGGCGTCCTGGCGATGATTCCGCGTGCGGTGATCGGCGGCATGCTGATCGCCGTCGGTATCGGCCTGCTGGATCGCTGGACCGTGCAGCAGCTCGCGCGTGCGCTGCGCGACGGGCCGCAGGCGCTGCGCGGCTCGGCACGCGATCTGTCGATCGTCGGGCTGGTGGCGCTGCTCGCCGTGGCGATCGACATCGTGGTCGCCGTGGCGATGGGCGTGGCGGTGTCGGTGATCTACTTCATCCTGCGCATGAGCCGCTCGGTGATTCGCCGCAGCTATCGCTGTGCGTGGGTACGCTCGCGACGCAGTCGCCCGGAGGCACAGGCCCGGCGACTGAGCGTGATCGGCGAGCGCATCGTCGCGTTCGAACTCGAAGGTGCGATCTTCTTCGGTACCGCCGAGGATCTGGCCAACCGGATCGAGATGGCGTGCACCGGCACGCCGACGATCGTGATCGTCGACATCGCCCGCGTGAGCGAGATCGACCTCAGCGGCTCGCGCATCCTGAGCCGCGCTGCCGATCTGCTGATCAACGACGGCAACCAGCTGGTGATATCGGGGCTGAAGCCGGGCAGCGAGCTCGACCGCTACCTCGATGCTGCCGGAACGCGCGCTGCGCTCAGCAGCGAGCGGATCTTCCCCGACCTCGACCGGGCGCTGGAGTGGGCGGAGGACAGGCTGCTGCTCGACGACGCAGGCGCCGCCGCGCACGACGGCACGCGCGTGGACGCGGCGCTCGATCTGGCGAACTTCGAACTGTTCGACGGGCTCACCGAGGCGCAGCTCGCGCTTCTGCGCGCAGCGATGACGCTGCGCCGCTACGGCCGCGGCGAGCGGCTGTTCGACGAGGGCGACCCCGGAGACACCCTCTATCTGGTGGTTTCGGGCAGTGCCAGCGCGTGGCTGCGCGGACGCAGCGTCCGGCTGGTCACCTTCTCCGCCGGCAGCTTCGTCGGCGAGCTGGCGATGATGATCGATCTCGCCCCGCGCACGGCAGCAGTGTTTGCCGACGACGCACTGACCTGTCTCGAGCTGAAGCGTGCGAAGCTCGACCGGATCGCCGCCGAGAGTCCCGAACTGATGATCCGGATCACCGCCAACCTGTGTCGAGAGCTCTCGCACCGGCTGCGGCGTACCAACCGCACGCTGGTCGAACTGAGCCGCTAGCCGTTCGTCGCGCCGGCCGGGCGGGTCACCGCGCGAAGCCGGTGCGATAATCGAGGCCTTTGCCGGGGTCATGCCGATGAACTACTGCAGCCAGTGTGCCGCCCGCGTGTCGCTGAAGGTTCCGGCCGGCGACTCGCTGCCGCGCTACGTGTGCGAGGCCTGCGACACGATCCACTACCAGAACCCCAAGCTCGTCGTCGGCTGCATCCCGGAGTGGGAGGATCGCATCCTGCTCTGCCGCCGCGCGATAGAGCCGCGACTGGGCCTGTGGACGGTACCCGCCGGATTCATGGAGAACGGCGAGACGACGATGGCCGGTGCCGCGCGCGAGACGCTGGAAGAGGCTAACGCGCGCGTGGACGTGCTGCAGCTGTACGCGCTCTACAACATCCCGCACATCAGCCAGGTCTACGTGCTGTTTCGCGCCCGCCTGCTCGATCTGGAGTTCAGCGCCGGCGAGGAGTCGCTCGAAGTGCGCCTGTTCACGCAGGCGGAGATCCCGTGGCAGGACCTCGCCTTCGCCACCGTGCGCAACACGCTGACCCACTACTTCGAGGACCGCGCGCGCGGCCGCTACGAACTGCACCTCGGAACGATCGAGACACCGGCGCGCGCCCAGCGTTGAGCGCTGCG
>CANGUQ010000315.1 GCA_947456915.1 Betaproteobacteria bacterium | reverse complement strand
TGCGCTTCCCACGCGTGCGTGCGCCTCGCCCATGGCCGGCTATTGCGCCTCGAGCGGCGTGAGCGCCGCGTAGCGCAGGCGATGTGCGTTGGCGTTGCCGAGCCACGCCGAGAGCACGATCGCGCGCTTGACGTAAAGGCCGACGTCGCAGTCATCGGTGAAGCCGATCGCCCCGTGCATCTGGATCGCCTCGCGGGTGATCCGCCGGGCGGTGTCGACACTGCGAGCCTTGGCACGGCTTGCCGCCGCGCTGCGCAGCAGCGGGTCGTCGCTCGCCTCGACCATGCGCAGCGCGTGGTCGAACGTCGCGTCGCACACGCGCCGATGCATGTACAGATCGACAGCGCGGTGCTGCAGCGCCTGGAAGGCGCCGATGGCCTTGCCGAACTGGGTGCGCGTGCGCAGGTAATCGAGCGTGGTGTCGAGCGACTTGTGGGCGATTCCGATCAGCTCGGCGCTGATCGCGAGGTTGCCGCAGTCGATGGCGGCCGCCAGCGCGCGCAGCGCCGTCTCGCCCGAGGCCAGGCGGTGATCTGCCGGCACGCTCGCCCCCGAGAACGCGAGATCGGCCACCGGGCGCCCGTCGGCCATCTGCATCGTGCGCTCGCTCAGGCCCGGCGTGCCCGCCGGTACCCAGTACAGCGCCGGACCGTCCGCATCGCGCGCGGAGATCACGTAGCCGTCGGCGCCGCAGGCGCCCACGACGAAGCGCTTGCTCCCCGACAGCTCGACGCGCCCGTCGCGCGGTCGCGCCGCAAGCGTGATGCTCGCCGGATCCAGATCGCCGATCGTCTCCTGCCAGGCGAGTGCCGGGATCAGCTCGCCGGCGACGATCTTCGGCAGCAGCACGGTCTGCAGCGGCTCGTTGCCCGACTCGACGATCGCCGTGGTGGCAATCATCGCCGCGGTCAGCGGCTCCGGTACGAGCGCCGCGGCGCTCGCGCGCGCGACGACCGCGAATTCCGCAATCGACAGTCCGAGCCCGCCGCAGCGCTCGGGCACCATCACGCCCAGCCACCCGAGGTCGGCCATCTCGCGCCAGGCGCTGCGATCGAATCCCGGCACGGTGCCGCGCAGCGCCCGCACCCGGCGCAGCGGGTCGGAGCGCCGGCAGTAGTCGGCGACGCTGTCGGCCAGCATCCGGCGCTGCTCGGTGATCACGGTTTCGGACATCGGTCCCTGCTCCTGCCAGTGGGCGCTGCGGTTCAGCCGGCGATCTGCGCCCAGCCGTTGTTGAGCACGACCGCATCGCGCGCGGGCACGGTGCAGCGGAAGAATGCCTGCGCGCCGTCGCGCCAGATCTCGGTGCGGATGGTCTCGCCCGGGTACACGGGCGCCGAGAAGCGCGCCTCCATCGCCGTCAGGCGCGCCGGATCCCAGCCGCAGAGCTGGCGCAGCAGCGCGATGCCGGCGATGCCGAAGGTCGCGCGACCGTGCAGGATCGGCTGCTTGAAGCCGGCACGCGCGGCGAATGCCGGATCGGCGTGCAGCGGGTTGTAATCGCCCGAGAGCCGGTAGATCAGTGCAAGCTGCGGCAGTACCGGCCAGTCGTCGGTCAGGTCCGGCGCACGCGCGGGCAGGGTGCGCGGGACCTTCGGCGATTCGGACGGGCCGCCGAAGCCGCCATTGGCACGGGCGAAGCTGGTCGAATCGGTGACTGCCAGCAACTCGCCGCTGCGCGCATCGAACACGCGCGTCTCGGTGAGGATCAGCGCGCCCTTGCCCTCGCCCTTGTCCACCACCTCCACCACGCGGGTGTCACCGCGCAGTTCGGCTTCCACCGGCAGCGGACGCAGCAGGCGGAACCCCTGTTCGCCGTGGACCACCTTCGTGCGATCGACGCCGGTCTTCGGATCGCCGGTCCAGCCCATCGGCTGGCACAGCACCACCGACATCGTGGGCAGTGCCGCGAGGCCCTGCTCGTACACGAAGCGCAGCTGGCTGGCATCCATCGGATCGGCGCCCAGCCCGAGCCCCAGTGCGTAGAGGATCGTGTCCTTCTTCGTCAGCGCGAACGACTGCTGGGGGATCGGCCAGTTCTTGAGCGTGGTGTAGTCGATGGCCATCGTCGGCTCCCGGGGGCTAGATCGCGTCGTACGGGAACACGGTCACCGTGCGATCGAGCGGCGTGAAGCAGGGCTTGAAACTGGGCAGGGCGATCTCTGCGATCGAAGCAGGTGTCCAGCCCTCGCTGTTGTGCACGCCCTTGATCGGCCGATGCTGGCTGAACAGGAACAGTTCGTTCTTGCGCACGTAGAACACCTGTCCCGACACCCCCGAGGCGGCGTCGCTGCAGAGGAACACGGTGAGCGGGGCGTTCATCTCGGGCTTGACCGACATGCGCTGCGCGACGCGCTTCTGCTGGGCGGGGGTGTCGGTGGGGATCGAGGCGATCATCCGCGTCCAGCCCGAGGGCGCGATGCAGTTGGAGCGGATGCGGTACTTCTCCATGTCACGCGCGATCGTGTTCGACAGGCCGACGATGCCGAGCTTCGCCGCGGCGTAGTTCGCCTGGCCGATGGCGCCGATCAGGCCGGCGGTCGAGGTCATGTGCACGAACGCACCGCTCTCCTGCTTGCGGAAGTGGTTGGCGGCGTGGCGCGAGACGTTGAACGTGCCCTTGAGCATCACGTTCACCACCGCATCCCAGTCGGCCTCGGTCATCTTGTGGAAGATCACGTCGCGCAGGATGCCGGCGTTGTTGACCACGGCGTCGATGCGGCCGAACGTGTCTAGCGCGCACTGCACGATCTTCTCCGCGCTCGCCCACTCCGACACGCTGTCGTAGTTGGCCACGGCTTCGCCGCCTGCGGCCTCGATCTCGCGCACGACCTCCTGCGCCGGCGTCTGCTCGCCACCGGAGCCATCGAGCGCGGCGCCGATGTCGTTGACCACGACCTGAGCCCCTTCAGCTGCCATCAGCAGCGCCACTCCACGTCCGACACCACGCCCTGCGCCGGTGACGATGACCACCTTGCCGTCCATCATGCCCATGCTCGATCTCCTTGCTGTTTCGTTCGGATGCGTTGAGCCGACTGCCCGCAGCAACGCCGTCCGGCGCCCCGCGCGCGCTGCACTATTCAGGTCTGGCGCCCGAGGCCTTGACGACCTTCGCCCACTTCGCCAGTTCGTTGCGCAGGAACTCGACGGTCTGTTCCGGCGTGGTGCCCATCACTTCGGCGCCCATCTGGTTGAACGCGTCCTGCGAATCGGGCGCCTTCAGCCCCTTGACCACGATCGTGTTCAGGCGGGTGACGATCTCGCGCGCAGTGCCCGCAGGCGCCGACAGCACATACCATGTGCTGACCACGTAGCCCGGCAGGCCCGACTCGACCATCGTCGGCACCTCGGGCGCGAGCGGCGAACGCCGCTCGATCGTGTTGGCGAGCGCGCGCAGTCGACCCGCCTTCACGTGGGGCAGCAGGGCGGGAATACCGCTCAGGAAGAAATCCACCTCGCCGCCGAGCAGGGCGGCGGTTGCCGGCGCGGCGCCCTTGTAGGGAACGTGGACCGTCTTGATCCCGGCCATCGTGTTGATCATCTCGGCCATCAGGTGCGAGGCGCCGCCGACGCCGACCGAACCGAAGTTGAGCCTGCCCGGGTTCTTGCGCGCGAGCGCGATCAGCTCCTTCAGATTCTTCGCCGGCACGCTGGGGTGGACAACGAGGAAGTTGTCCACCAGCGCGAGCAGCGTCACGTGCGCGAAGTCCTTGAGCACGTCGTAGCCGAGCTTCGGGTAGAGCGACTGGCTGATGCCGTGCGTGGACAGCGAGCCCACGAGCAGGGTGTGGCCGTCGGGCGCGGACCTGGCGACGAACTCGGCTCCGATCGTGCCGCCGGCCCCACCGCGATTCTCGATCACCACCGCCTGGCCGAGGGCCTCCTCGATCTTGCGGCCGGCGGCGCGGCCGATGATGTCGGTGGGGCCGCCGGGCGGGAACGGGATCACCATGCGAATCGGCTTCGAGGGCCACGCCGGTTGCGCCTGCGCCCTTGCGCAGAAGGGCGGGATCGTGATCACGACGACAGCCGCCGCAGCCGCGAGGGCGGTGACCGTGATTGCGGGCGGTCGCGCCGCCGCAACGTGCTTCATGGGACTCCTCCGAACGGCGCCGGATCTTCTCTCCGGCGCGATCTGCGGCCCCTTCCGATCTGCGACGCTGTCGACGTTGCAGCTGGTCATGGCGCCGGCGCTGCAGCCGGCGTCGTGATTCGCACTGCGGTGCGCGTCGCGGTTCGCGTGGGGCTTCTGTACTGCACCGCGCAACGCGCGGGCGAATCCGAAGTGTACGCCGCAGTCGCGCCCGGTGACAATCGGCGCACCGCGCTTGCTACGGGTCAGTTTTCGGGCTTCGCTCCCGAGAACCGGATGACCTTCGCCCACTTCTCGATCTCCTCGCGCAGGAAGCGCGCGAACTGCTCGGGTGTGCTGCCCACCGGATCACCGCCTTCGTTGCGGAAGCGCTCGCGCATCTCGGTGCTCGCCACGATGCGCGCGACGTCCTGCTGCAGCCGGGTCACGATTTCGCGCGGCAGGGCGGCTGGTCCGGACAGCCCGTTCCACGCCGTGGCTTCGAAGCCGGGAAGTCCCGCTTCGGCTGCGGTGGGCAGGTCGGGCAGCGCGGCGGTGCGTGCCGCGCTGGTGACGGCGAGCGCGCGCAGCTTGCCCGAGCGGATGTGCGGGATCGCCGAGGTGAGCCCGTTGAACACGACGTCGATGTGGCCGCCGATCAGGTCGGCGAGCGCTGGCGCGTTGCCCTTGTAGGGCACGTGCACCAGCTTGACCCCGGCGAGCACGTTGAACAGCTCGCCGGCGAGGTGGTTGCTGCCGCCGGTGCCCGAGGAGCCGAAATTGAGCCTGCCCGGCCGCGAGCGAGCGAGCTTGATGAACTCCTGCAGCGAGCGCACCGGCACCGACGGGTGCACCACGATCACCAGCGGCGTGGTGTTGATCAGCGTCACCGGGGTGAAGTCGCGCAACGGGTCGTAGGGCAGCTTCGGCTGCAGCGTCGGATTGATGGTGAACGGTGCCGGCGTGACCAGCAGCGTGTAGCCATCGGGCGCGGCACGCGCCACGATCTCGGTGCCGATGATCGTGCTGCCGCCGGGGC
>CANGUQ010000314.1 GCA_947456915.1 Betaproteobacteria bacterium | reverse complement strand
GAGCTTCGCGCGCTGCCCGGCCCTGATCGACACGCCCGCGTGCAGCGAGAACCCGCCCGCCTGCGCCGCAGCGCTGCGCCCTTCCCCCTCGTCCTGCGCGGCCACCGTCTACAGCGTGAACACCTTCTGCCCCGCGCACGGACCCACCGCGATCCGCCACGTGATGCAATGGCCGATCAGCTCATCGAGCGATCCGGCCTGTAACGGCTCCCCGCTCAGCCACGCCGCGCGGCCGCGAGCAGGCGCCCCACGTCCAGGCCGGCCTGGATCTCGCGAAGCACGCCGAAGAACTCTGCGGCGTTGGCGGCGCCGATTCGCGCCCCTGGACGAACAGCCGCTTCGCAGGCTCGGACAGGCCCGAGCGCAGCACGCTGGGGACGTCCTCCCAGAAGCGTGGGCTGGTGCCGACGAGGTAGTCGTTGGCCAGCTGGCTCGCGGTGTCGTCGAGCCGGTCCGGCCGCAGCTTCAGATAGGCCATCACCACCGGAGCGAAACCCTGCGCGAGTGCATGCTGCAGGAACGCGTCGATCGAGGCCTGCACGTTGAAGTGGAACATCCGGTCGGCCAGTGCCGTGCCCATGTCGTGCGAGACCGCGCCATGGAAGCTCGCGTTTCCGGCCACGACCACCATCCAGCCGTCGGGCAGGGTGTAGTTGCCCACGCGCCGATCGAGGATCAGCGAATACGCCGAGATCTGCAGCCGCTGGTCGGCGGCCGTGAGCTCGTCCAGCAACAGGATGCCTTCGGGATCGGCTGGCGTGGGCGGGAACTCGGGCGGGAACCAGACGGTCTTCGCCTGCACGTCGTCCGCGTAGATCGCGCCCCGGATGTCCACCGGCTCGATGGACGTCAGACGCAGGTCGACCAGTGGCACCTCGAACCGGGCTGCCACCTGTCGCACCACGGAGGACTTGCCGACGCCGCGCGTGCCCCAGAGCATGGTCGCCCGCCGGCGCAGGACCGGGTCGGCGTACTGTTCCACCAGAGCGACCCTGGCCGCCGCGATCGAGACCGGCGGGATGTTCATCGGGTCAGCTGACATGCGGGAATTCTGCCCGAAGGCCGTGCGTCCCGGGCACCGACCCGTCATGACCGGTGGCTTGCGGCGCGGAGCGCTTCGGGTGTACGGTGCCGTCCTGAGAAGCCGCCGCCACGAGGCAGCCCACGCGAGGGAGGAGCCCCATGCCGATCACGATCGCGTCCGTCACGCCGGACTTCGTCGCCGAGGTCGGTGACATCGATCTTTCCCGGCCACTGTCCGACGCCGACTTCGACCAGCTCAAGCAGGCGTTCACGCGCTACGCAGTACTTGTCTTCGCGAACCAGGCGCTGACCCCGGAACAGCACCTGGCGTTCTCCCGGCGCTGGGGTCCCGTGGAGAAGGAGCGTACGCTCGATCCGAAGGCCACGCCACCGCGCCTGAGCGGGGAGTTCGCGGACATCTCTAACCTGTCGGCCGAAGGGCGAATCTGGGGCGAGACGAGCCGCCAGCGGATGTACAAGGCGGGCAACCGGCTGTGGCATACCGACAGTTCGTTCAAGCGGCTGCCGAGCCTGTGCTCGCTGCTCTATGCGAGCACCATCGTGCCGGTGGGCGGCCATACCGAGTTCGCCGACCAGCGAGCGGCGTACGACGCCCTTCCGGAGGCCATGAAGGCCAGGCTGCAGGGCCTGGTGGCAGAGCACTGGATTGTGCATTCGCGCCGCCGCAGCGGCTTTCACGAGTTCAACGAAGACGAGATGAAGCGGCTGCCGCCCGTGCCGCAGGTGGTCGTGCGCACCCTGCCGGAGTCGGGGCGACGGTCGCTGTTCCTGGCCTCCCATGCCGGACGCATCTTCGGCATGCCGGACGAGGAGGGGCGCGCACTGATCGACGAACTGATCGCACATGTCACCCAGCGCCAGTTCGTCTACACCCATCGCTGGCGCCCGAACGAACTCGTGATGTGGGACAACCGGTGCACGATGCACCGTGGCACCGAGTACGACGACCTGCGCTGGGTGCGCGAGATGCGACGGGTGACGATCAGCGACCTCGCCAACTCCTGCGAGCAGGAAGGCGTTCCCTGTGCGGCGTGAGTTCGCCGCGCTGGCCATCGCGCTCGGCACGGCATCCTGCACCCTGCAGGCCCACGCACAGGCCTATCCGGCACGCCCGGTGCGGATCATCGTACCGTTCGCGCCCGGCGGAAGCACCGACATCGTGGCCCGGCTGATCGCCCGCGGGCTGTCCGAAGCGTGGCGCCAGCAGGTGGTGGTGGAGAACCGCCCCGGGGCCGGCGGCACGATCGGCGTCGACCATGTCGCCAGGTCTGCGCCCGACGGCCACACCCTCGTCTTCGGACATGTCGGCACCTTCGGCTTCGGACCCTCCCTGTACTCGAAGCTGCCCTACGACGCGGTGAAGGACTTTGCGCCGATCGGCCTGTTCACCGCCGTGCCGAACATGCTTGCGGTGCATCCGTCCCTGCCGGCCCGTTCCGTGAAGGAACTGGTCGCGCTCGCGCGTGCCCGGCCCGGTGCACTGAATTACGCTTCGTCGGGCAACGGCAGCGCATCGCACCTGGCGGTCGAGTACTTCAAGCTACTGACGAAGACGGACATCGTCGCGATCGCCTATCGCGGCACCGGTCCGATGCTCGTCGACATGATCGCGGGCCACACGCTGTTCACCATCACCGGCGTGCCCCCGCTTGCGCCGTTCGTGGATGCCGGCAAGCTACGTGCGATCGGGGTCGGCAGCGCGAAGCGGCTGCCGCTCTATCCGAAGCTACCGACGGTCGCCGAATCGGGGTACCCCGAGTACGAGGTCACGACCTGGTACGGCCTGCTGGCGCCCGCGAAGACGCCGCGCGAGACCATCCTGCAGATCAATGGTGAGCTGCTGAGGATGCTCGCACGCCCGGAAGTCCGTGACGTGCTCGCGCAGCAGGCAGCCGAACCCCTGGGCAGCACCCCCGAGGAGTTCGGGGCGCATATCCAGCGAGAGATCGCGCGCTGGGCACGGGTGATCAAGGCGGCGGGGGTGACCGTCGAATGATCGGGACGCATCCTGCCCGAACCGGCGCTGCGACCAGGATCGAGGAAGTCCCCGAACCGGCCCGCCATTGGTCCGAATGGATCAATGCCGTCCGGAATGTCACGGTGGCGAACCTGATAACCAAGTGACGCTTGAGTACCTTCTGCTGTCAGACAGAGATCTGCAGCCCGATCGACTTTTCTGGAGTGACATCCCAAGCTGTTCAGACCGATGCGCGCCGCCCTGGTATCCATCGCGCTTGCCGGTGGCCTCGCCGCCACGGCAGGTAGTGCCGTCGCGGCGCTGGCTTACGACCCGGTGCTCGGGTTCGATGGTGCAGGCTCCACCGCCAACAGCAATTTCGCGCGCGACCTGTTCCTCACCAGGGTCACCGTGTCGGGCATCATCACAGGCGCAGGCCAGGTCAGCACCGACACCGCCAGCGGAATGCGTCCGATCTCGGGATCGCGCTTCTGGAGTGCGGCGGGCGGGTCCCAGTTCACGGTGACCTTCAGCACGCCGGTCACCGCTTTCGGTTTCTTCATGACCGATGCAGGCGATTGGGGTGGTCAGCTCCTGCTCGAGATCGAACGCGCGACCAGCGGCACGGCGCCGTTCCTCGTGCCCAATACGCTGTCCAACGCCGCTCCCCCGAACTGCGGAGCGGCGTTCGTCGGCCTGATCGCGACAGAGCCCGCGAACGCCAGCGAGCGCCTGCCTGCGGGCGCGTGCGATGCGCACGTGGCACGTGTCCGGTCCGCGCGATCGCGATCCGTACAGCGACGCTCGACCGATGGCGCCGGTACAGGGCGCCACGGAAGGCGCTGTTCGCCCTGCACTGCGCGCTGGGCATCGAGCGCTGCGTGATCGTGCAATCCATCATGCACGGGCGCGACAACCGCGTGGTCGAGGATGCCGTCGACGCCGGGCAGGGCCGCTACCTCGGCGTGGCGCTGGTGGCGCCGGAGGTGCCTGAAGCCGAACTCGCGCGACTCACCCGGGCCGGCCTGCGCGGAGTGCGCTTCAACTTCATGCGCCACCTACCACCACGGGGTGACGATGGCCCACGCGCTCTGGCGCGCCCATGGCGATCGCTGCGTGTGGGGCAGCGACTGGCCCCATCCCAGCCAAACCCATATCCCCGACGCCGCCGCCCTGGTCGCCGCCCTCGCGCAGATCGCCCCTTCCGAGACCGAACGCCAGCGACTGCTGGTGGATAACCCGCAGCGCCTGTATCGATTCGCCTGAGCGCGGGGCGGGATCGGTGTGGCGAGGTGACGCGCGAGGCGCTCGCCCTTGAGCCGATCGGTCAGGGCAGCCGGCTCCTGAAGAACGCCCACGCCACTTCGGCGAACTCGATGTCGCGGTTCTGGATGCCGGCCGCGCGGCTGGGCGGCAGCAGCACGGTCTGACTGGCGGGCGCATGACCCGCCCCGTCGAGCCGCCACCACTGCACCGGTGCGGCACCCGCATAGTCGAACCGATTGGCCGGGCCGCCGTCGGACGGCACGGGGTCGATCACGGTGTGGGTGGGCGTCACGCCGGCGAGGCCGTTTATCTGCAGCCAGCGGTCGCGGGTGGCCTCGGCCGGGATCACCCGCCCACGCGCGCAGGCTCCCCCCAGATTCGCCACGCAACCCCCGCTCCACGGCATTGCCGTGTCCGCGGTTCCGTGCAACAGCAGGATCGGCAGCGGCTGGCCCGGGCCGGTAGTGCAGCGCCCGGGCAGCGGCGAGGCCGGCAGACTGCCTGCGCTGGAGGCCACCGCGCCCACCAGCTCGGGGCGATGGAAGGCGAACGCCTGGGTCATCTGCGCCCCGTTCGACCCGCCGGCCATGAACATGCGCGACGAGGTCAGTCCGTACTGCTGGCGCACCCGCTCGGTGAGCGCCGCCAGAAAGCCGATGTCGTCCGCGCCGCTCGCCACGGTGTTGTCGGCGCGGCAATCCACCCAGCCGGTGTTGCCCTGGCGATCCCGGGCGGGCAGCCCTGCGGGGAAGACCACCACCAGACCCTCGCGGTCGGCGACCGTCCGGAACGCCGACAGCGGATGCGTGCCCGAGCTCGCGCCGTCCAGCCCCTTGCCGCCGCCG
>CANGUQ010000313.1 GCA_947456915.1 Betaproteobacteria bacterium | reverse complement strand
TCGAAGCCGGGGACCAGTCGCTTGTACGAGTTGGTGCCCGGGTTGGTGATCGCGTTCAGCGCGCGTGCATGCTTGATGATGCCGCCGATGTAGTACAGGGCGAAATCGGACAGGCCTGCATAGCCGTTCCCGGCGAACAGGTTGGTGCCGTCCTTCCAGATCGACTGGTGCACGTGCATGCCCGAGCCGTTGTCGCCGACGATCGGCTTCGGCATGAACGTGGCGGTCTTGCCGTAGCCGTGCGCGACGTTGTGCACGGTGTACTTGAGGATCTGGATCCAGTCGGCGCGCTGCACCAGCGGCGCGAACTTGGTGCCGATCTCGCACTGGCCGGGGGCTGCGACTTCATGGTGGTGCACTTCGACTTCGACGCCCTGCTCTTCCAGCGCCAGGCACATCGCCGAGCGGATGTCCTGCAGCGAATCGACCGGGGGCACGGGGAAGTAGCCGCCCTTCACCGCCGGACGGTGGGCGCGGTTGCCGCCCTCGAACTCGTGGCCGCTGGCCCAGGGAGCCTCTTCCGACACCACCTTGCACATGGCACCGGCCATGTCGACATGCCAGGTGACCGAATCGAAGATGAAGAATTCGGGTTCCGGACCGAAGTAGGCGACGTCGCCGATCCCGGTCGACTTCAGGTAGGACTCGGCGCGCTTGGCCAGCGAACGCGGATCGCGGTCGTAGCCCTTGCCATCCGACGGCTCGATCACGTCGCAGGTGATGATCATCGTCGCTTCGTCGGTGAACGGGTCCATCCGTGCGGTGCTGACATCGGGCATCAGCAGCATGTCGGACGCCTGGATGCCCTTCCAGCCGGCGATCGACGAGCCGTCGAACGCATGGCCGTCATCGAACTTGGCGAGGTCGACCGTGTGCGACGGAACCGAGACGTGCTGTTCCTTGCCGCGGGTGTCGGTGAAGCGGTAGTCCACGAACTTGACTTCGTGGTCCTTGATCATTTTCAGTACGTCGGCGCCAGTGGCCATGGTTCTCCTCGTTTCTTCGTCGTCGCTTGCAGGATGAAATGAGTGTGCCGCTCGAATGCGGGTAGGGCAGGGATGGATGGACAGCGGAGACCTTGGCAGCATGAAGCGTGCCAAATCAGCATCACGCTGAAGTCATTTCAAAACAGTGCGTTAACACCCTGCACCCGTCCTCGGGAGGGGCAGCCGCATCCTTTCGGTGCACCATTCGGGATTATGCCCGTTGTTGGTGCATCGTTTTGTCCGCCAGCACCGAAATCGGCCGGGGTAGACTGCGATCCAGCGCAGCCGCACGTCCGATGCGCCACCCCTTCCACGGAGGAAACGATGAGCCTTCCCACCATCGATGCCCTGCTCGAACGTGCCCGGCAACGTGCCCGCGCGCTGAACGTCCCGTACGCCGGCGCACTCGATCCGGCGGATGCCTGGTCGCTCCTGCAGCATGACCCGGCGGCACGACTGGTCGATGTACGGTCGCGCGCCGAGTGGGAGTTCGTCGGCCGGGTGCCTGGCGCGATCGAGATCGAATGGAAGAGCTGGCCGGGCATGGTGCCCAACGCAGCCTTCCTCGACACCCTGGCCAGCAAGGCCGACAAGGCTGCGCCGCTGCTTTTCCTGTGCCGCAGCGGCGGTCGATCGCACGACGCCGCGATGGCAGCGACCACGGCCGGCTTCGGGGCCTGCTACAACGTCCTGCAGGGGTTCGAGGGCGACCGGGACGAAGACGCGCACCGCAACACGGTCGGCGGCTGGCGCGCCGCCGGGCTGCCCTGGTCTCAGGGCTGAGACGGCGTACCCCGGTCGATCGCCGGCGCGCCCGGCGGCTGCGCCTGCTGCCGCGCTGAAGCTCAGCGCGACGGTTCGGTGCGGCCGACCTGGCGGCCCTGCGCGTCGTAGTGGCGCGTCACACCGCCGGATGTCTCGGAACGGCCGGTGGAGCGGCCCTGCGCGTCGTAGTGGCGGGTAGTGCCGTCTCGCGCTTCACTGCGCCCCGTGGAACGTCCCTGGGCATCGTAGTGGCGCGTCGTGTCGCCGCGCTGCTCGCTGCGCCCGACCGAGCGGCCCTGGGCGTCATAGCGCCGGAGGGTGTCGCCGTGCTGTTCCGTGCGGCCGACCGAGCGACCCTGGGCGTCGTATTCGCGGACGGTGTTGCTGCGCTGTTCGCTGCGGCCGACCGAGCGGCCCTGTGCGTCGTACTCACGCTGGGTCTGCGCCGCGGCATGCCCGGCGAGCGCCAGGGAGGCGAGGAGCAGGAGGACAAGCAGGAGCGCGCGCACCGTTACCAGAAGTACCAGAGCACGATCAGCCCGAACACGATCCGGTACCAGCCGAACGGCGCGAAGCTGTGCCGCGACACATACGCAAGCAGCGCCTGCACCGTCACCAGCGCGGTGATGAACGCGGCCACGAAGCCGGCGGCGAACACGCCGGCATCGTCCCAGGAGAGGACGTCCGCGCTCTTGTACAGGTCGTAGGTGACCGCGGCCGCCATCGTCGGCATCGCGAGGAAGAACGAGAAGCGGGTCGCGGTCTCGCGCGACAACCCGACCAGCATGCCGCCGATGATCGTGGAGCCGGCGCGCGAGGCGCCGGGAAACAGCGCCACGCACTGGCACAGCCCGACCTTCAGTGCATCGAGCCATGTCATGTCGTCGATGTCGCGCACCCTGGGCTGGCGCGGCCGCGCCTCGACCCAGAGGATGATCACGCCACCGACGATCAGCGCGACGGCCACGGTGATCGGCGAGAACAGGTGGGTCTTGATGAAGCCGTGCAGCATGGCGCCGAACACCATCGCCGGAATGAACGCGATCAGGACGTTGACCGTGAACCGGCGCGCGGACGGGTCGGTGCCGAGCCCGCCGGCCACCTCGAACAGCTTGGCCCGGTAGGCCACGCACACGGCGAGGATCGCCCCGAGCTGGATGAAGATCGCGAACACCTTGCCGCGCGCGTCGTTCACCCCCATCGCGTCCTCGGCGATGATCAGGTGGCCGGTGCTGGACACCGGCAGGAATTCGGTCAGCCCCTCGAGAACACCCAGGACGACTGCATGCCACAGACCAAGAGACTCCACCGTCGACGACTCCGTGCGTTTCGCGTCCGCGCGGCATCGGCGACACCGGCGGCAGCCTTATGGTAGCAAGCGGCCTGCCCCGGATCCGACGCACTTTTCCCCATCCATGAACATCTCGTGCCCGCCGCGGATTTCGCGGCCCGCCCGGGGGCTGTCTTTCGCCGCGCGCACGCGCTACAATCGGGCGCGCCCGAGGAATCCTTCCGGACGCCATAACAACATGCGGTGGTCGAATTGCACCCGCGTCGCCAGTCCGAGCGACATGCGTGCAGTCCGAAACACCTGGAGCCAAACCCGCAGGTGCTGCAGCGCTCGCTGCAGGTATCAATTTCTGCTGTCCAACCCCAGAAACGCGGTACGCCGAAACCCGCCCGGCGATCCCGCCTGATCGCGCCCACGAACTGGGCGTATCGAGCCCCTCAAACGCAGTCCTTCGCCAATCTGCCTGCCTCAACTGGCAGGTGCCGGACGACTGTACCGAGAGAACCACGGAACGAACGGATCAACTGCATGGCATTGGTGCTCAAGCTGTTGCGAGCGAACTTTCGCGATCGGGACTGGCAGCGCGGCCAGGGATACCAGCGGACACGGCGCGTCACGCGCTGCGAAGTCACCCAGGGCGACGACGGCCACGCGGCGATCGACTCTGAGGTGCACGGATCGGCATCGAACACCTATCAGCAGCAGGTGCGCGTGTCGCTCGAGAACGGCAAGCTGCTGGTCGCGGGACAGTGCACCTGCCCGGTCGGCCAGAACTGCAAGCATGTCGCGGCCGTGTGCATGCATGCGGCGCGGCAGCTCGCGCAGATGTTCGGCCTGCCGGGCCGCGCCGACCGGATCGGCCCGCTGCTGCAGGGCGGCGCGGGCGACGAGCCCGGATTCGACGTCGATCCGTCCCTGCCCGGGGTGGTCGTCTCGCTCGGCGCACCGCCCAACGGGGCTGCGGCCCCGGCCCGCGAAGCCGCCGCGCCTCGGGACAACGCCGCACGCGACGCGCAGCGCGAGGCGCAACGTGAAGCACAGCGCGATTCACAACGTGATTCACAACGTGATTCACAACGTCACGGCGGCAACAAGGAGGCCGCGAACGACGTGCGGCTCTGGCTCGACCGCCTGACCCACACCCACGAGGCCAGCCTCGGCGAACCGAACGGCTATCCGCCACAGGTGCGCGAACGCATCGTCTACACGCTCGGACCCAGCTTCGTGCCGGGCGGGCGCACGGCATTGCTGCGCGCCTTCCAGCTGCGCTTCAAGAAGGACGGCGGACGCGCCAAGCCGACGCCGTATCCGCTCGCGCAGCTCGCCGTCAGCGATGCCCGCTTCGTGCTCGGCATCGACCGCGAGATCGGCCGACTGGCACCCGGGCGCGGCCCGGCGGCACAGGGCGTGCGACTGGACGAACACGACAGCGCCGCGCTGCTGCGCTGGCTGATGGCCACCCGCCGCTGCTACTGGGAACAGGCCGGGCGCGGCCCCGCGCTGCGCCCCGGCCCGGCGCGCAAGGGCACGATCACCTGGGAGGCCGACGCGGCAGGCGTGCAGGAATGCCTGATCACGGTAGACCCCCCGGGGCCGGTGCTGCCACTGACGCCGCCCCAGTATGTCGACGTGAAGACCGGCGAGTGCGGCCCGATCGATTGCGGCGTGCCGGATGAACTCGCCGGTGCGCTCGCACAGGCACCGCGCATCGCGCCGGAGTCGGTCGCGCAGGTCACCGAGACCTTGTCCGGCGTCGTCAACGGCCACCCGGTACCGCTGCCGGCCGCGATCGAGGCACGGCCGGCGCCCGACCTGACGCCGACGCCGGTGCTCACGCTGATCAGCGTGTCGCAGCCGACCACCCGGTTGCGCCAGGGCGGCGAATTCCACTGCGCCCGCCTCACCTTCCGCTACGGCCCCGAGCTGAACGGCACGCATGGCGGCGCAGCCGGTGCCACCGCACGCATGGACGGCGGTCGTGCCGGCGGCCGTGGCGAGCGTGCCGCGCGCGGCCGGGGTGGCGACCCGCGCCGCACCACGCCGCTCAACCCGGCGTTCGAGAAGGCCACCG
>CANGUQ010000312.1 GCA_947456915.1 Betaproteobacteria bacterium | reverse complement strand
GCCCCAGCGGATCGACCAGGTCATCTTCTCCACTTCCTCCTGGATGCCGGAGGTCACCGCCGAGTTGCCGATGTTGGCGTTGATCTTCACCAGGAAGTTGCGGCCGATGATCATCGGCTCGCTCTCCGGGTGGTTGATGTTGGCCGGGATGATCGCGCGGCCGCGGGCCACCTCGTCGCGCACGAACTCCGGCGTGATCACCTTGGGCAGGTTCGCGCCGAACGACTCGCCCGGATGCTGGCGCCGCAGCATCTCGGAATAGCCGTCGAGCTTCTGCGTCTCGCGGATCGCGATGTATTCCATCTCCGGGGTGACGATGCCGCGGCGCGCATAGTGCATCTGCGACACGTTGGCACCCGCCTTCGCCCGCCGCGGCTGGCGCTTCAGATCGAAGCGAAGCTGCGCGAGGTTCGGGTCATCCAGGCGCACGCGCCCGTAGACCGAGGTCGGGCCGTCGAGCAGTTCGGTGTCGCCGCGCTCCTCGATCCAGCGCGCGCGCAGCGCCGGCAGTCCGGCGCGGATGTCGATGCGCACCTGCGGATCCGTGTACGGGCCCGAGGTGTCGTACACGAAGATCGGCGGATTGGTCTCCGCCCCCATCGCCGCCGGCGTGTCGGCCTGCGAGATTTCGCGCATCGGCACGCGCAGGTCGGGACGCGAGCCCTCGACGTAGATCTTGCGCGAACGCGGAAACGGCTGGGTGGCGGCGGTGTCGACCTGCGCCAGCTCGTTGATGAATTTCGGATCGTTCATCGATGACTCCCGGAATGGACGGCTGCGGTGCGTCGGGGGCCATCGCGGCGGGCCGGCTGCGCGTCCGAGCCGCGCCCGCAGCACCCTGTCCCGCAACGCTTCCCTACGGCGGCATGACCCGCATCAGGTTCGAAGGGTATCTCTCACCGGGCGCGCTGCCGCCGCGGCGCGACTGCGCGCGACGACAACCTGCGCCGGACCCCCAACGTTGCGCGCAACGCTACTTGAACGATGCAGCAAAAGCAAACGGCTGCAGAGCCGTCCGCGGCCGTCGGGCCGCGCAGCCTGCCCGGGCCTCCGTGATAAAATCACGGCTTCGGTCGGGTGGCCGCTCTGGCACCCGCCTCCCCTTCCCCCGGTCACGCTTCCTCGATCCGGCCGCAGCGCCGTGCGTCCGTGCGCTGGCGCATGGCCGCACGATGTGTTCCGCCAACGCCCCCACACTGCAATGGACATCGAGCGCGCCCGCTTCAACATGGTCGAGCAGCAGATCCGTACCTGGGATGTGCTCGATCCGACCGTGCTCGCGCTGCTTGCGGAACTGCCGCGCGAGCGCTTCGTGCCGCCGCAGCACCAGGCGCTCGCCTTCGCCGACCTGGAGCTGCCGATCGGCCACGGCGAGGTGATGCTGGCGCCGAAGATGCAGGCGCGCATCGCGCAGGAGATGACCCTCGGGCCGACCGACCGGGTACTCGAGATCGGCACCGGTACCGGCTATCTGACCGCGCTGCTCGCGCGCCTGTCGGCCTCGGTGCTGAGCGTGGAGATCCACGCCGACCTCGCGCAGCAGGCGCGCAGCACGATCGCCGCGCTCGGGCTGAACAACGTCACGGTCGAGACCGGAGACGGCGCGCGCGGCTGGAGCGCCGGAGCACCGTTCGACGCGATCGTGATCACCGGCTCGCTGCCGGTGCTGCCCGATGCATTCCAGAAGGCGCTCGCACCGGGCGGCCGGCTGTTCGCGATCGTCGGCGAGCGCCCGGTGATGAGCGCCCGACTGCTCACGCGTGAATCGGACACCGCGTTCGCGGCCGTGACGCTGTTCGAGACCGTCGTCGCGCCGCTGCACAATGCCGCTCAACCGTCGAGGTTCGTGTTTTGATCGAGCCGATCTCTCCCGCCGAGCTCAAGGCGTGGCTGGACGATGCCGGCCGCGAGTCGCCGGTGTTCATCGACGTGCGCGAAGCGTGGGAGCACGCGCACGTGAACGTCGAGCAGGCGCTGCACATGCCGATGCAGATGGTCCCCGCACGGCTGGGCGAACTCGATCCGCAGCGGCCGCACGTGCTGATGTGTCATCACGGCATGCGCAGCTACCGGGTCGCCGAGTTTCTGGAACAGCGGGGTTTCGACCGGCTGTACAACCTCACCGGCGGCATCGACGCCTGGGCGGAGGAGGTAGAGCCCGGAATGAAGCGCTACTGAGCGGCCGGGGCGAGCGTGCCGGTCCCGGGCACCGGCGAGTCCAAGCGGACGCTGCGCACGCGGATCCTCGCCGCGCGTGCAGCGCTCGGGCCGGCTGAACGCGCCCGCCGCTCGGCGTCGATCAGCGCGCACCTGATCGCGCTGCCGGAGCTCGGCGAGGCGCGACTGATCGCCGCGTATCTGGCCTTTGGCGACGAGTTCGACAGCACGCTGCCGATCGCGCACTGGCTCGTGCAGGGGCAGCGCATCGCCCTGCCGCGGATGGTCGATCACCACCTGCCCGCGTCGCGGCATCTCGCGCTGCACACCGTCATCGACATCGCACGCGACACGGTGGCGGGCCGCTGGGGCATCCGCGAGCCCGATCCGCAGCGCTGCGCGCCGGTGCGCGTCGACCAGCTCGATGCGGTGCTGGTGCCGGGCGTGGCCTTCGATGCGACCGGTGCGCGTCTGGGCCACGGCGCGGGCTACTACGACCGCCTGCTCGCCGGCGTGCGCCCCGACTGCGTGCGGGTCGCGGCCGCGTTCTCGCTGCAGTGTATCGAGCAGGTGCCGATGGAGCCGCACGACCGGCGAGTGACGCTGCTCGTCACCGAGGACGGCCCGCTGCGATGCGCCTGAGCACGTCGAGCTTGCAGACGCCCGCGTCCTGCAGCGCTGGCGACGCCCGCAGCTTCACCGTGCCCAGGCGCAGGGCGCCGCCGGGCTCCAGCGCCGCGGGGGCCGGTTCCGTGGCGCGCCGCGGCAGGTGATATCGTCGTTCCGCTCTGGCGCTCGGCGCGGTATTCTTCGGCCCCGCCGAGTCGGCCCGCGCGCTGCGCCGGCCCGTGCATCTGGAGAATCCGACATGCCGAGCACCCTCTTCCGCCCGTGCGCCCGCGCTGCGCTGGCAGCACTGCTCACGCTGCCCGCGCTGCTGCCTGCGCCTGCCGCAGCACAGTATCCGACGCGGCCGATCCGCATCATCGTGCCGTTCGCCCCCGGCGGCGGCAACGACATCGCCGCGCGCTTCGTCGCCCAGATGTTCAACGAGTCCTTCGGTCAGGCAGGGGTGGTGGACAACCGGCCGGGCGCCGGCAGCACGCTGGGCACGGCGATCGCCGCGCAGGCCAATCCCGACGGCTACACGATCCTCGTGTCGCACAATGCGATGGCAATCAACGCGACGCTCTACGACAAGCTGCCCTACGTGGCCACGCGTGACTTCGCCCAGATCGCGCTGATCGCCGAGACCACGAACGTGCTGGTCGTGCATCCTTCGACCGGCGTGAAGAGCGTGAAGGAACTGCTCGCGCTGCTGCGCGCGAAGCCGGGCGGCTACAACTACGCGAGCACCGGCGCCGGCGGTACCTCGCATCTGGCCACCGAGTACTTCGAGCAGCTCACGAAGACGCAGATGGTGCACATCCCGTACAAGGGCACCGGTCCTGCGCTCACCGATCTGGTCAGCGGATCGACGCAGTTCATGATCGCCGCTGCACCGGGCACGCTCGGTTTCATCAAGGGCGGTCGTCTGATCCCGCTCGCCACCACGGGCGTGAAGCGCTGGGCGCAGCTTCCCGACCTGCCGACGCTGTCCGAGGCCGGCGTTCCGGGCTACCAGTTCGACACCTGGTATGGCGCGCACGCGCCGGCGAAGGTCTCGCGCGAGATCGTCGCCCGGCTGAACAAGGAGATCAACAAGGCGTTGCAGGTGCCGGCGCTGCGCGCGAAGCTCACCGAAGCCGGGCTCGACCCGGTCGGCGGCACACCCGAGGAGTTCACCAGGTTCATGCGCAGCGAGACCGAGCGCATGCGCAAGATCATCCAGGCATCGGGAGCGAAGCCGGAGTAGCGCCCACCTGCAGCACGACCTTGCCGCGGCTCGCTCGCGACTGCACGGCCGCCATCGCCTCGACGTAGCGCTCGAGCGGGAAGCAGTGCGAGACGTGCGGCTGCAGGCGACCGGCGCACGTCCAGTCGAACAGCGTCTGCATCATCGTCTGTACCCTGGGCGCGCGCTCGGCGCGCTCGTCGGCGATGCCCCAGCCGATGTGCGCGCCGAAGCTGAAGCCGTGCAGCGCGATGTTCTTCACCAGCAGCAGGTTGGCCGGGATCTGCTGCACCTGACCCTGGGCGAAGCCGATCACCACGAGCCGTCCGTGCTGCGCACAGGCACGCAGGCACTCGTCGAACACCGGACCGCCGACCGGATCGAAGATCACCTCGGCACCACGCCCGTGGGTGAGCCGCCTGACCTCGTCGCGCAGCCCGGCGGTGTCGATCACCTCGTGCGCGCCCTGCGCACGGGCGAACGCGCGCTTGTCTTCGCTCGACGCCGCGGCGATCACCCGCGCGCCCAGCGCACGCCCGATCTGCACCGCCGCACTGCCGACGCCGCCGGCTGCTCCGGTCACCAGCAGCGTCTCGCCCGGCTGCAGCTGCGCGCGCCAGACGAGCGCGCCATAGGCGGTGCCGTAGGACAGCGGCAGGTGCATCGCCGAGCGCAACTCCAGCGCGTCGGGCAGCGGATAGACCGTGTGCTCGCCGACCACCACCTGCTCGGCGTAACCGCCCCAGTCGAGCGTGGCTGCCACGCGCATGCCGGGGCGGATGCGCTCCACCCGCGACCCGACCTCGATCACCGTGCCCACGCATTCGGTGCCGGGAATGAACGGAAACGGCGGCTTGCGCTGATAGCGGCCGGCCACCAGCAGTCCGGCGGCGAAGCTCACGCTGGAGTAGGCCACGGCAATGCGCACTGCGTCTTCGCGCAACGCAGGCGCCGGACGCTGCTCGAGCCGCAGCGACTCCCACGGGCCGAATGCATGGCAGACCAGCGCACGCATCGTCGGAGCGCAGGCGCTGGCCGACACACCGGGCGCCGATCGTTGCGCCTCCGGCGCGGTGGACGTGCCGGGAGCTGGTCGTTGCGTCCCCGGCACGGCGTGCGTCCCGG
>CANGUQ010000311.1 GCA_947456915.1 Betaproteobacteria bacterium | reverse complement strand
GCCAGGCCCCTTTTTCAAGAAAAGGGGCCTGGCCCCTTTTCGAGGGGCGGAGCGCTGTTCGCGAGTTCCCGGACGTGCGCGTGCAGTGCGTGATGCCCGGGCGCGGACGCTGCAGCGTCCACCGATCGCCGGTTATCCTCCCGATCATGCTGCGTCTGCGCTCGGACTGCGGCGCGCGCTCATGAAGCAGTACCCGCAGATGTCCACTGACGCAACCGATCCCTCCGGACCCATGGCGGTCGCCGCCGTGCCTGCGCTGCGCCTCGACCCGCCGCTCGACCCGGCTGCGCTCGCGCAGGTGGCGCTCGCCAGCGTGCGGCGCGACTACCCGTACCGGCCGGACGTCTGGCTGGAATCGGCATCCGATCTGGTGCTGCCGCGCGCACAGCATCCGCTGTTTCACACCAGCTACGACTGGCATTCGTGCGTGCACATGCACTGGAGCCTGCTGCGGCTGCTGCGCCGGCATCGTGCCGCGCTCGGCTCCGGCTGCGCCGCTGCGATCGTCGATCACTTCGACACGCGGCTCACCGCCGCAGCGGTGCGGGGCGAGTGCGCGCTGTTCGACCGGCCCGCACGTGCGACCTTCGAACGCCCCTATGGCTGGGCGTGGCTGCTCGCGCTGCAGGCCGAACTCACGCGCACAGGCCCGTGCGCGAGCCGCTGGCTGGAGACGCTGGTGCCGCTCGCGCTGCGACTCGCGCGCGCGCTCGCTGCGTATCTGCCGCAGCTGGACTTTCCTGTGCGCGCGGGGACGCATGCCAGCAGTGCCTTTGCCTGCGTGCTCGCGCTCGACTATGCGCGAACCTGCGTGGATCCGGCGCTCGAGCGCGCGATCGAGCGGGCTGCGCAGCGCTGGTTCGGCCACGACCGGCGGTATCCGGCGCAGTACGAGCCCGGCGGCGAGGACTTCCTGTCGCCCGGTCTGGTCGAAGCGGTGCTGATGCAGCAGGTCCTCGACACGCGCGGCTTCGCCCAGTGGTGGACGGCGTTCGCACCGGCGCCGGAGGCGCTCGCCCAGTGGCTCGCACCGGTGCGCGTGAGCGATGAGCAGGATGCGCGCATCGTGCATCTGCACGGCCTGAATCTGGCCCGGGCCTGGTGCTGGCGGGCGCTGTGGCCGTGGCTGCCGCAGCCGCTGCGGGAGCCGGTCGCGCAGGCCGCCGCCGCGCACTGGCGCGCGTCGAGTGCGCAGGCGGTCGATGGCGCCTACGTATCGACGCACTGGCTGGCCAGCTTCGTGCTGCTCGCCGCAGGTGGGGTCGACGGCACCCTGTACGCGGCTGCGCCCCCGGCAGTTCCGGACAGCGCAGTATGAGTGCGGTGCGCTACGACGCGATCGTCGTCGGCACCGGTCCGGCCGGCGCGGTGGCGGCCGAGGCTCTGGGCCGGGCAGGGCGGCGCGTGCTGCTGCTCGAGCGCGAGCGTCTGCCGCGGCCGAAGACCTGCGGCGGTGGCGTGACCGCGAAGGTCGGGCTGGCGCTGGGCGTGGACCTCGCGCCGGTGGCCGAGCGCACGATCGCAAGCGTCGAACTGCACTGGAAGCTCGAACGGATGCGCACGATGCCCGACGGTCCGCCGCTCGTGTACATGACGCAGCGCAGCCGTTTCGATGCCTGGCTGACCGAACGCGCGCTCGCCACCGGCAGCGTCGAGCTGAAGGACGGTGTGCAGGTGAAGTCGGTGCAGACCGACGCTGGCGGCGTCATCGTGCGCAGCGCCAGCGACGCGTGGCAGGCCGACTATCTGATCGGTGCCGACGGCGCTGCCGGCTTCGTTGCCCGTGCGCTCGGCCTGATGCAGGAACGCCATCTGCTGCCGGCGATCGAGCAGGACATCGCCGTGGACACCGCCACGCTCGAGAGCTGGCAGACGCGCATGGCCCTGGACATCGGTTCGCTGCACGGGTCCTATGGCTGGGTGTTTCCCAAGGGCGATCACCTGAATGTCGGCGTGGGCTGCTTCTCCACACGCGCTCACTCGGCGCGGCAGCTGAAGGACTACGGCCGGCGACACTTCGACCATCACTTCGCGCATCTGCGCCCGGAGGCGCGGCGCATCGTCAGGAGCGTGGGCTTCGTGCTGCCGCTTCGGCCGCCGGGCGCGCCGATCCAGCGCGAGCGCGCGCTGCTTGCGGGCGATGCAGCGGGTCTGGTCGAGGCATTCACCGGCGAGGGAATCTACTGGGCGGTGCGCAGCGGGCAGATCGCCGCGCAGGCGATCGTCGCTCATCAGCAGCGCGGCGCCGTCGGTACGCTCGACTACGAGCGCACGATCGACGCCGAACTGATGCCTGCGCTGATCGATGCGCGGCGCTGGGCGCACATCTACCTCTGGTGGCCTCGTGCCTGCTGGGAACTGCCCACGCGCAGCCCGCGTTTCTGGTCGGTAGTGGCAAAGATCGTGCGGGGCGAGCGTGACTACACCGACGTGCGGCGTCGGCTCGGATGGTTCGGACGGGCGGCGGACTGGCTGCCGGCGGAGATGGACTGACTGGGTTCCGTTACACGCGGTGCGACGCTGCTGGAGGTCGGCTCGAACGCCAGGTCAGACTGCGCGCGAGACCCGCGGTCCAGTGTTCGAGCCGAGGCGCAGACGCGGGGGGCGCCTCGCCCGCGCGAACCACGATAAGGACCGCGGGCTCGCGGGCCGAATGCCAGGCCGGTAGCTGTCTCCTCGAGCGAAGGGTCAGGCCTCACCTCGCGCCGAACACCAGCTGGCCAAGCATGCGATAGGGAAGCAACGTGAATGCTCCGGCCATGACAAGCCCGGCGAAGGCCGAGAGCATGGTGATCTTGTGGTGCTGCACTCGGCCACTGCGGATGTGCACCACACCGAGCGGGACGGTGACGAGTACAACGAAGCTCAGGACGTGGATGAGACTCAGCCTGCCTCTTGCCTCGATGAGGAAGGAGATGGCAGCTGTGAACAGCATGAGCGCTACCCAGGCACGCCCCATGCTTCTATGAGTGACGTCACCCTTCCTGCGTAGAAGGATCGTTGCCCCGATCAGCAGCGAGAGCAGGGCTGTTGCCAGGTGCGCCTTGATGAACCAGGGGGCCTCGGCCAACGTGTGGATCTCGGGTGTTCCCATAGGCGGCAGACGAGCGATTGCGGTTCGGTGTGGCCTGACGTTCGACGCAAGGGGCCTGCCGAAGGCAGGTCCCCTCGACGGAGTGGCTAGGTGGCATGGGCCACACTGGCGAACTCTTCTGGAAGATGGATGGCAACATTGAGCCAGGACGCCTTGATGAGTTCTCGAACGTCGCGGGCCGAGATGAGTCCGAAGGTTACTGGGCCGGTGCGACTTGCCGAACGATCCTGAATTGTCTTGGCCAACCATTCTGAATCGAAGCCAGACCATTCGCCAGCAACGGACTGAAGATTGCTCGCAAGAGCCGGAAAGACCTCGGACCACAAGGCAACCGAAATCTCTTTCGGAGTCAATGATGACTCGAGAACGCGCCTTGCGATGGACTTGTAGTCGTGTTCCTGGAGCTCGGTGTCGAGGAACATTTCGGACAGGGCCTCCCAGACGGGCCTTCGAATCGCCAACTGTGCCGAGGTGAGCTTCACAGTCCTTGTGCCACCTGTCGAACGAGTTGAGCGGCCGATACCAGCGGCGCGCGGCAGGATGGAGAATAGCGAAGCCCAGCCTGCCGCGCGCCGCTGGTAAAGGTCCGCTCGAACGCCAGGCTAGACCGCGCGCGGGTACGGTCCAGGCGGATAGGTAACACAAAAGTCCGGGCGGATAGGTGACACACCGATAGACGATAGGGCACCGAAAGGAGGTGCCCGATGCCTTGGAGTGAAGCCACAGCCATGGATCAGAGAGTGCAGTTCATACGGGATTGGAGACGCGGTCGGCACACGGTGAGCGAGCTGTGTTCGATGTACGGGGTGAGTCGAAAGACGGGCTACAAGTGGATCGAGCGCTACGTGGAGCAGGGGCCCGATGGCCTGCTGGATCGCAGCCACGCCGCCGCCGCGGTACACAACAAGACGGCGCCGGAAGTTGAACAGGCCTTGCTTGCGCTGCGCGTGCGGCACCCGAGCTGGGGCGCGAAGAAACTGCTGGTGAAGGCTGCCGAGCGCCACCCTGGCATGGTGTTTCCGGGGCGCTCGACGATATGCGACATTCTGAGCAGAAATGGGCTGGTCGCCAAGAAGGCGCGTCGCCGAGTCGTCGGGCACCCGGGCCGACCGGCCAGCACGATCGTCGTGCCCAACGATTGCTGGAGTGCGGACTTCAAGGGGCAGTTTCGTACCCGCGACGGGGTTTACTGCTACCCGCTGACGGTCACCGACAACTACAGCCGCTACCTGCTGCAGTGCCAGGCGCTCGCCGGGACTGCGGTTTCGCCCAGCAAGACGGTATTCACAAGGTTGTTCAGGGAGTACGGGCTACCTCGGCGCATGCGTACCGACAACGGAGTGCCCTTCGCCAGTGCAACTTTGGGTCGGTTGAGCCAGCTCTCGGTGTGGTGGATCCGTCTGGGCATCCTGCCCGAGTTCATCGAGCCGGGAAAGCCGCAGCAGAACGGCAAGCATGAGCGCATGCATCGCACGCTTAAGGACGAGACCACCAAGCCTCCGGCGGCCAACAGCCGTTCACAGCAGCGAAAGTTCAACCTGTTCAGGCGCGAGTACAACGAAGAGCGCCCGCATGAAGCACTGGACATGAGAACGCCCAGCCAGCTGTACCAGCCTTCACCGCGACCGATGCCCGACAAGCTGCCCTCGATCGAGTACCCGGACCGATTCGAGGTTCGCTACGTCAGCGCCAACGGCGGCATTCGCTGGAAGAAGCAATGGGTGAATGTCTCCAGCGCTTTGATGGGCGAGCACGTCGGCCTGGAGGAGGTCGACGACGGACTGTGGGACGTCTACTTCGGAGTGATGAAGCTCGGACGGCTCCACGAACGGCACATGCGCATCGAAGACGTGATGGGTAGACTCAAGCGACGCGTGTAACCCATCGGCCCGGGGGTGTCTGAATTTCTGTGTGTGAGGCGAGATGAGACTTATCCACGGCGCCGCTCGCGGTCGGTGAATAGACCATGAGCGGGCGGCGCGGTGGGTAAGTCGGCGTGGGCATTCTAGACGCTTGCCTTGATGAAGCGGTCGCCGTAGG
>CANGUQ010000310.1 GCA_947456915.1 Betaproteobacteria bacterium | reverse complement strand
TTTGCGCGAGGGCGGTCGCTGTGACGGTGGCGAGCGAAAGTGCCGCAACCATGCAGCACACGGATGCAACACGTGCAGCGAGCTTCATCGTCGTTCCTCCCGGTTCGCCGTGCGCTCTGATCGGGGTACGGGGTCCGCGGCCCGCGCACCGGTGGCACACCAGCGGCAAGCATCTATCGTAGGTCCTCGCGCCGGAACTGGGAAGATGGCGCCGCAGCCGATATAGTGTGGACCTGGCACGAACACGCGCAGGGAAGGGCGGTCCCGTATCGCGATGCGGGGCACCCGTCCGCGAGCGCTGCCACCGTGCCTTGCCAAGCCCGCAGCAGACCGGGCGGCCAGACCAGGAGGAGTTTCCCCGATGAATGTTTCACTGCACGCTCGCCGGTCGTGCGCGCCACGCCCGTTGCCCTTCGGGGCGCTGCTGTCGTGCGTGCTGCTCGCGCCCGCGCTGTCGTCACCAGTCGTCGCCCAGAGCTGGCCGGCGAAGCCGATTCGCCTCGTCGTGCCGTTCGCCCCTGGCGGCAATACCGACATCATCGCCCGCGCAGTCGCGCCACGGATGGCGCAGGACCTCGGCCAGTCGGTGGTGATCGACAACCGGGGTGGCGCCGCGAGCACGCTGGGCACGGCGCTGGCGGCCAAGTCGCCGCCCGACGGCTACACGCTGCTGATGGTGTCGAGTGCGCACGTGATCAATCCGGCGGTGCGCAAGAGTCTGCCCTACGACTCGGTGAAGGACTTCGCGCCGATCACGCTGGTGGCCGATGTGCCCAACGCGCTGGCGGTACACCCGTCGGTCCCGGCGAAGGATCTGCGCGCGCTGGTCGCGCTCGCCCGCAAGCGCCCCGGCGAACTCTTCTACGCCACGCCCGGGGCCGGCACCTCGTCGCATCTGGCGGTGGAGATGCTGGCTGCGGCCGAAGGACTCAAGCTCACCCAGGTGCCGTACAAGGGCGTGGGTCCGGCCACTGCCGATGTCGTCGGCGGCCATGTGCACATGATCTTCTCCAGCATGCCGGCGCTGATCGAGCACGTCCGCGCCGGGCGCCTGCGGATGCTGGCCCAGGCCGGGCTGCGGCGTTCGCCCGCCGCGCCCGAGGTGCCGACGATGATGGAAGCGGGCTACAAGGACTTCTTCGTGTCGAGCGGCTTCGGCATGTTCGCGCCTGCCGGTACGCCGCGCGCCGTCATCGAACGCGTGAACGCAGCGGTGCGCAAGGCGCTCACCGACGCCGACGTGCGCAGCCAGCTGGCCAGCCAGGGCGCCGAGCCGGTGGGCAATTCACCCGACGAGTACGACCGCTACAATCGAAGCGAGATCGAGCGCTGGGCGAAGGTGGCGCGGCAGGCGAACGTGCCCATGGAGTAGCCAGCGTCGGGGTCGGGCTGGGCCCCGCTGCTGCGATGAGGCGGCCGCGATCACCGCGCCGGACGCTGCACGAACGAGCGGCCACGTCCGGCGCCATTTCCCCGCTGCCATCGATCCGGGCGCGCCCGCTGCCGTCGCCCGATGAATGCCGGCGGGCGACGGCTCAGGCCACGAGCTGTCTGACCAGCGCGTCGACTTCACGCAGCGTGACTTCGCGCATCTGCTCCGCGCTCAGATTGCTGATCGGGTGCGGCAGTTCGATGTAGGGGTGACCCGGCATCCCTTTCGAGCGGAACTGGAACACGCAGGCGTTGCGAAACGCCTCGGTGATGATCACCGTTGCCGGGATGCCGCGTCTTTCGAACTCGACGGTGTCGTGCACACTGCACAACGTGCACGAGCCTCATCCACCGACAGCGGCCACCGCCAGCTGCGCCTCCTGCGCGAGCTCGTCGATCAGCTGATCGGTGGCTGGTTTCGAGTAGTGCTCCTTGCGCCGGATGATCGTGCGTGCAACGCCATAACGCGTACGCAGCACTTCGGCCACCGTCTCCAGGATCAGCGTGCCCTGCTCCTTGGTGTTGTCGATCATCGCGACGACCTTGCCGGCAAGGTCCATCGGGCGAGGCGCGAGTGCGATCGCAGGCCGATTGCCGCCGGCAGACGGGTCGATGAAGGGAAGGTCGTTCATGGGCAGGTCTCCGTGGTCGCGGGTCGGGTCATCGTGGAAGAGTCGCTGCTGGGGTGGCGGCTTCGGCCCGGCGTGACTGCGCCGCGAGCGTTGCGGCAGCCGGTTCGTCGCGGGAGATCAGCGATCCGCCGCCTCGCCGCCCGGCGCAGCCGCATAGCGGCCGTGCACCGCGCGGCTGCCGCCGCTCCAGCCGTGGCAGATCGCGGTGCAGGGGCCCCAGCCGCCAGCCACGATCAGCTGCAGGTCATCGGGGTGCTTGAGCGTCGGCACGAAACACGCGTCGTCGTCGGGATCGACCGTGATCGGAAACTGCAGCGCGCGTTCGCGCCGCCAGTTGCCACCGCGCCGCAGATCGCCGACGGTGCGGCCAGCGCGCTCGACCAGCCAGCGATGCACGTCCGCACGGCTCATGCCCGCGCGCGCGCAGATCGTCGCGTGCTGCGGGCCCATCGCCACGACCATGTCCGACCGCGCGTGCATGTTCCACGAACCGAGCGCGGTCATGCCGTCGGCGATGCCGGTGAGCAGCCGCTCCGGCTCCTGGCTCACGTCGTCGAAGTGCAGGCGCGGACTCTCGACCATCGCGCAGGTCAGCACGTCGTCACCGGCGGCATAGCCCTTCGACGCTGCCAGGCTTTCCCACGGACTGCGTTCGGTGTTCTCGGTGATGCAGGCGGTGTAGCGCAGCGGCGTGGCGAAGATGGTCGCCGAGGCGATACCGGCCATGCCGCCGCCCAGATTGAGCAGCATCAGCCGGATCGCTCGCCCGATCGTCGCGTTGGCACGAAACCCGGGGCCGAAGCAGCCGTTGCCGCCGTGCAGGCCGATCTGCGCTGCATACGGGCCGTTGACGATCATCAGCGGCGCCACGCCGTGCATCGTGCCTTGCACGCCGTTGAGATTGAACGCCTCGCGCAGCATCAGCGGCAGCGCCCCGAGCACGACCGGCAGGTACTCCGGGCGGCAGCCAGCCATCAGCGCGTGCAGGGCCGCGACGCGAACCGTCACCGGCTCCATCGCCGGCGGGACACGTCCGAGCAGCTCGTCCGGGTCGCGCCCGGCGGCGGCGAGCATCGGGGCGAGCCGCGCCTCGGTCGGCGTGACGACCGGCAGCCCGTCCGACCATGGCTTGTTGAGGAAGAATTCGAACTCGTCGATCATCGCCTGCGCCATCTGCTGTTCACGTCGTCGTCGTCGGGCGGGCGCGCAGCGCGGCCGTCGCGGCGCCGCGTCGCCCGCGCCGTGTTCACTGTACGGCGTAGCGCCCGTGCACCGCCCGGCTGCCGCCGCCCCAGCCGTGCGCGACCGCGCTCACCGGACCCCAGCCGCCGGCGACGATCAGGTGCAGGTCGCACGCGTCCTTGATCACCGGCACGAACGCCTGGTCGTCGGCCGGATCGATGCCGATGCGCAGCGCGCGCTCGTCGCGCCAGTTGCCGCCGCGCTTCAGGCGTGCCACCTGCATGCCGGCGTTCGCCACGAGCCACGCGTGCGCCTGCGCGCGCGACCATCCCGCACTGGCACACACCGTGGCCTGCTCCGGGCTCAGCACTACCACCATGTCCGAGCGCACGTGCATGTTCCAGCTGCTCAGCGCGGCCATCGAGTCGGCGATGCCGGTCAGCAGGCGCTCGGGGTGCCGGCTCACGTCGTCGTAGCACAGGCGCGGGCTCTCCACCATCGCGCAGGTGATCACGTCCTCGTGCTCGGCGTAGCCGCGCGCTGCGGCGAGCGTCTCCCACGGGCTGCGCTGCGTGTTCTCGGTCCAGCAGGCGGTGTAGCGCTGCGGGGTGGACAGCACCGTGGCCGAGGCAAACCCCGGGATGCCGCCGCCGAGGTTGAGCAGGATCAGCCGGATCGCCCGGCCGATCGTCGCGTTGGCACGAAAGCCGGGACCCAGGCAGCCGTTGCCGCCGTGCAGGCCGATCTGCGCCGCATACGGGCCGTTGACGATCATCAGCGGCGCCACGCCGTGCATCGTGCCCTGTACGCCGTTGAGGTTGAACTCCTCGCGCAGCATCAGCGCGAGCCCACCCAGCACCACCGGCAGGTACTGCGGCAGGCAGCCGGCCATCACGGCGTGCAGTGCGACGTCGCGCACGGTGGCGATGTTCATCGCTGGCGGAACCGGTCCGATCACCTCCGCTGGGTCGCGGCAGGTACCGCCGAGCATCCACGCCAGGCGCTCGGCCGTCGGCGTGACCACCGGCAACCCGTCGCTCCACGGCTTGTCGAAGAAGAACTCGAACGGATCGGGTGAGACCCCTGCCGAGGGCGCGCTCGGACTGCTCATTCAGGCTTGATCCCCGCGGCACGCACGACTTTCGCGTAACGCGCGATCTCCGCTTCGATGAACCTGCGGAACTCCGCCGGCGAGTTGGCGAGCGGTTCGGTGCCGAGTCGCGCCAGTGCCTGGGCATGCTTCGGTTCGGCGACCGCACGGGCGATCTCCCTCGCCAGACGGTCGACGATCTCGCGCGGCGTGTTCGCCGGAGCGAGCAGGCCGTACCACTGGGTGACCTGGAAGTCCTTCAGCTGTTCGGCCATCGCCGGTACTTCCGGCAGGCTGCGCTTGAGTCCGGTCGTGGCGATGATGCGCATCTTGCCCGACTGCGCGAACGGCACCACTGCCGGGCCGGTGCCGTAGAGCATCGTCGCCTCTCCGGAGAGCACTGCCACCGCCGCCGGGCCATTGCCCTTGTACGGGACGTGCAGCACGCTGATCCCGGCCAGCAGATTCAGCAGCTCGCCGGCCAGGTGCGGACCGCCGAGCGCACCGCTCGAGGCGAAAGTGAGCTCACCCGGGCGTTTCTTCGCGAGCGCGATCAGATCCTTGAGCGACTTCACCGGCAGCGACGGGTGCACGGTCAGGATGTAGTCGGATGTGGCCGCGAGACTGATCGGTGCCAGATCGCGCAGCGGATCGTAGGGCAGCTTCGGATTCGCGGCCGGCAGTATCGCCATCGGCGCCACATTGCCCAGCACCAGCGTGTAGCCGTCGGCGGGCGCCTTGGTGGCAAGCTCGGTGCCGATCTGGCCGCTCGCACCCGGGCGGGTGTCGATCACCAGTTG